>JAYTIG010000031.1:0-2470 GCA_043731995.1 Hyphomicrobiales bacterium | reverse complement strand
AAGACATGCCGCCTTGATAGAATGCAAAACCCCAGGCCGCCAGCGCCGCGCCAATGGAGAATTTTTCTTTGGTGAAAATGCCGGCCCAATCCGCAACCGAACCCTCCACCATCAGTGCCAGAAAGCACAAGGCCCCAAGGCCCACCGTGGCGCGCGTGGGCCAGCCAAAATGAGATTCGGACAGTCCTTTGTCCACTGCCGCAGGCAATAAGCTATTGCAGGTGATCACAAGTCCAACAACAAACAGAAGCATGAAGCCAAACGCTTCAACCGATGGATTGAAGACACCCATCACCCAGGAACCGCCAAACGCGCCCAAAGTGCACCCCACGCTCCAGGCCGCATGCAAACCTGAAATGATTGGCCGGCCCAAAGCCTTCTCCACCGCCAGGCCGTGGGCATTCATTGAGACGTCCATAGAGCCTGTGCCCAGCCCCATCACAAAAGCTGCGGGGAGGAATGTCCACAAGTTTGGCGCAAACACCGGCCCCAAGAAGCCAATCCCGAATATGAGGCCCCCTGCCAGTGTCAGGCGCGAACTTCCAAAACGATTGATCAAGGCCCCGGTGAAGGGCATGGAAAAAACAGCGCCCGCTGCAATGGCTAACAAAGCCAGGCCAAATACGGCAGGCCCAGCACCAATACGCTCTTTCGCCAAAGGCACATGCGGCACCCAAGCGCCCACCAGGATGCCCGCCAGCAGGAACACAATAAAAATCGCCCAACGGGCGCGAACAACAGAATCTTTCGTCATTTGCGCCGCATAACATGCATGGCTGGCAGCCGCTAAAATAATTCTGAATTCTTTTTAATGTGGGCTATCAGACCGCATGACGGTTGCCGCCAATTCCAAATACGCCATATTATTCGTCTTCATCACGGTGCTGCTCGACATGGTGGGCTTCGGCCTCATCATCCCGGTGCAGCCTGCGCTGATCTCGTTGGTGGCTAATGTAGATATTCCGCACGCTTCGATGATCGGCGGCTGGATGTTCTTTGCTTTTTCCGCTGGGCAATTCCTGTTTGGCCCAACACTGGGAAATCTGTCTGACGCCTTCGGACGAAGGCCGCTTTTGCTTCTGGCGGTGTTTGGCCTTGGCGTAGATTATCTCATCACCGCGCTGGCACCTTCCGTGGGCTGGCTCTTTGTGGGCCGCACGCTGGCAGGCTTGTGCGGCGCGTCTTATGTCATCGCCAACGCCTACATCGCCGATATCACGCCACCCGAAGGCCGGGCCAAGGCTTTCGGCATGATGGGCGCTGCCTTTGGCCTGGGCTTTGTGATTGGCCCTGCCCTTGGCGGGTTGCTCGGTGCCTTTGGGCCCCGCGTACCCTTCATTGCGGCATCAGCCATTTCACTTTTAAACTTTGTCTTCGGTTATTTCATCCTGCCCGAAACGCTGCCCCCCGAAAAGCGCCGCGCCTTTGATTGGGCCCGCGCCAACCCAATCGGCACCTTCAAAATCTTTCGCCGATACCGCCAGGTGTTGCCGCTGTGCGGCGTGCTTTTCCTCTATTTCTTTGCCACCTCGGTCTATCCCGCTATCTGGCCCTTCTGGGGTGCGGCGAAATTCGGCTGGGGCTCAGCCTTGATTGGCACAACCTTGGCGGCCTTTGGCATCATCATGGCCATCACCCAAGGCCTTCTCACCGGCCCGCTGGTGAAGCGTTATGGGGAATGGGCATTGGCCTATGCCGGCATGATCTCCGGCCCCTTGGGCTGCATCATCTTTGGCCTTTCACCCAGCATTGGCTTTGTGATCATGGGCCTCTTCATCCACGCCCCGGAAGGCTTTGTGCATCCCATGCTCACAGCCATCATGTCCAAGGAAGTGCCGGAAGATGCCCAAGGCGAATTGCAGGGTGGCATGTCCTCCATCATGAATATCGCCATGATGTTCGGCACCGTGTTTTATGCCGAGGCCTTCGGTTATTTCGCCAAGGAAAATCCCTTTGTGGTGACGCCCTCCATGGGCTTCTACATTGCCTCAGGGTTAATAATCTTAACCTTGGTCTTGCTCATCACGGTGGCCCGCCCCGCCCACGCCGCGCATATGGCAAAAAGTTAACCCGCAAGTTACCGCTTTATTAAGCGCCTACACCTAGAAACCCACTGGAGATGTGGGGAATTGGATGACAGATCTTGCACTTGCAATGCGGCGTTGGGGCCAGAGCACCACACGGCTCATCCTGCAAAGTTTTGCCGCGCAGTGGCTGATCCTGTTGATCCCTGCCCTGTGCCTTCTCACCAACACCATCATGTTCACCAAGCTCAGCCACAAGGATTTGGAGCCGGTGTTTAATGTGCTGTTCGACATTGTCACAGCCATGGTGCCCGTCGGCATCGCGGTGATTATTGTTGTGCGCTTTTTCCAATATGCCTTCATCATCAAGCCGGAGAGCCCGCTGAAGGCGCTGGGCAATGATGTCGTCACGCTTTTCCGCAAGCCCGCCGCGCTGATCAATGCCA
>JAYTIG010000030.1:0-6610 GCA_043731995.1 Hyphomicrobiales bacterium | reverse complement strand
TCAGCAATGAATAGGCTTGGGCCAATGCCGCATGTGCCTCGCCATCATCTGGATCAAGGGCAGCCGCCGTCTTGGCTTCTTCCAACATGGTTGAAAGTGCTGCATCAGGCGGCGATCCACCATAGAGCAATTTCAGAAAATTCACCCAGGCCAGGCCTAGATGGGCGCGCGCAAAATTGGGATCGATCGCAATGGCCTTGGCGAACATCTCCTCGGCCAATGGCACAGATTCCTTGCTCATCTTATGCGAAGCCTCAAGGCCGGCCTGATAGGCATCATAGGCGCCCCATTGATTGGGCGGCTTGCGGCGGATCAGGCTGCGCTCATTATTGGCGGCGGCCTTGTCGTGCCCGAGAAGTGATGTCGCAATCCGGTTGGTGACATCGGCCTCCACGCTGAAAACGTCATCACCCTGCCGTTCAAAGCGCTCTGACCAAACATGGGCGTTGGTGATGGGATCAATCAACTGGGCCGTTGCGCGCACGCGGCCGGGAAGGGCCTCAACACTGCCTTCGAGAACATACTTCACACGCAGTTCCCGCCCAACGGCGCGGATATCAACTGCCCTGCCTTTGTAAACATCCGTTGAATTGCGCGCGATCACGGCAAAATCCTTGGAATGCGACAAGTCAGTAATAACATCTTCGGTCATCATATCTGCGAATTTGTCGCCCTTGGGATCGGTGCCCAGATTGGCAAAAGGCAGCACGGCAATGGCTGGCAATTCAACCGGGGTGGGCATGGGCCGCCACATGAATGCAGCAGCCACCATGGCCGCCATCACTGCAGCACCGGCGGGCCAAATCCAGCGCGCGAAAATGGAGGTGGTGGGCGCTGGCGTGCTTGGAATGTGGGGCACCGACGTTGCCCGTTCCAGGATATATCCGCGTTTCGACAGGGTTCTGATGACGGTGTGCTCGGTGTCTCCGATGGCCTTGCGGATTTCAGTGATGCATTGAACCAGGCTGTCATCGGTGACAGCAACATCGTTCCAGACCGCAGCCATGATCTGCTCTTTGCTGACCACCCGGCCGGCGTGGTCGCTCAATAACTTGAGAACGGCCAAGGATTGCGGGCGCAAAGCCACGGCTGCGTGCGCATTTGGCCCAGCCTTGCCACTTTGCAAATCAATGAATGGAGCAGACACTCCAACGTGCACTGCCCCCCGGCAATCTCCGACATTGCGCTCTCCCCAACGGCCGAACCATCGCCTTTTTCTCGCTTCTTTGAAAGCCCGGCCCCAAGTTTCGTAAAAAATTCGGAAATTTTCGTAAGGGTCTTGGGCCAAGTCCAAATAGATTACTTAGAATAGAATGACTTAACGCCCTCTCCTCCCGGTGCAGTGCAGTCACCACTGAACTTGGGCGTTGAGCCACGGAAGCTTAATGAGTGGCAGCCAAGGCCGCCGAGACATTAGTGAGTTCGGAGCGGCGCATAGCGAAGCTTCGGCAATCAAGGCCTATCTCCTGGGTGTTAATGGCCCCCCATCCCTAGAGATAGGCCTTGATGATTCCGATAAAGTCCACAGCCTTGAGTGAAGCCCCACCAACCAGCGCGCCGTTGACATTGGGCACACTCATCAACTCTGCAGCGTTGGAAGGCTTGACTGACCCGCCGTAAAGAATGCGCGTTGCAGCGCCTTCCTCAGCCATGACCTTGGCCAATTCATCGCGGATATGGGCATGGGCCTCTTCCACTTCCTTGGCTGTGGGTGTGAGACCGGTGCCGATGGCCCAGACAGGCTCATAGGCGATCACGGTGTTGGCGGCAGTGGAACCGGCGGGAACCGATCCCTTGATCTGGGTGGTCAACACATCGAGGGTCTTGCCGCCCTTGCGTTCATCAAGGGTTTCACCAATGCAGATAATGGCAGTAAGCCCCGCCTTATGGGCTGCCTGGGCCTTGGCCGACACCATGGCATCGGTTTCCTTATGATTGGTGCGGCGTTCAGAATGGCCAACAATCACGGCCGTGGCGCCTGCGTCTTTCAGCATGTCCGCTGAAATGTCGCCTGTGTGAGCGCCCGAAACGGCGGCGTGGCAATCCTGCCCGGCCAGTTTTATCTTGGAACCCTTCATTACCGACTTGGCCCGGCGGATCAGTGTGGCTGGCGGGCAGATCATGACATCGCATTTCAGCTTCACATCGCGCAGCATGCCAGCCAGCAAGCGTGGCTCTCGCAGGGCAGCGGTTGTGCCATTCATTTTCCAGTTACCGGCAACCATGGGGCGAATTGTGGCCATATTTCTTGTCTCTCTTTAAGATTGGCTTTTGATTTCGGCCTCTTACCAAAGTCATCCTGCTCTTGCGAGAGAAAAGACGCATCCCTATAAGCCCTCGTGCGGGCGATTTGGCCCTAACTGATGAAGGACTTCCCATGCTTGAAACCATGCGCCGACTTGAAAAAACCCTGCTGGCCAAAGTGCTGCTTGGCCTTCTGGTGGTGGCCTTTGGCGTGTGGGGCATTTCCGGCATTGCCGGCTCGGCCTTTGACACGGCCCTTTCACTCACCGGCTGGGGCCCGAAGGATCTGGCGCATGTGGGCGGCATCACCATAAAGGGCGATGAGTTCACCACCAACCTGCAAAACCAGTTGCGCAATCTGAACGCCCAAACAGGTCAAAGCTTGACTTTGGATGACGCGCGCAAAATGGGCTTCGACAAGCAGGTGTTGGACACCATGGTTTCACAAGCGGCGATCACCTCGGCTGCGTCAAAATTGAAACTGGCCGTTTCCACAAAGGTCATCGTGGATGAAATTCACGCTGACCGCACTTTCCAGGGCAGCAATGGCCAGTTTGACATGACAACCTTCCGCCGCGTGTTGGAAAACAACCGGCTGAGCGAACCGCAATTCATGGGCATGCAAGTGCGCCGCCATCTGGATACAGCCGTCTTGCAAGCAGCGACAGCCAATGTTGGCCTGCCCAGCACGGTTGCCCAGGCCTTGAGCCAATTCACGGGCGAATCCCGCGATGTGAAGTATTTCGATGTGATTGCAACTGAAGCAGATGTGGCCAAGCCCACTGATGCTGATCTTGATGTTCAATACAAGGCAAACCCCGCCGCCTACACAGCACCGGAATATCGCACCGCCGCCGTGATGGCGATTGATGCCACCACGCTTGCGCCCTCACAGGCAGTGACGCCGGAAGAACTGCAGGCTGGCTATGACAAGGACAAACAGGATTATTTCACGCCAGAAAAGCGCGACATCATCCAACTCACCTTTCCCGATTTGGGCACTGCAAAGAAGGCCAGGGAGCGGATTGCCGCTGGCGAGGACATCATGAAAATTGCGGGAGAGCTTAAGCTTGCTGAGGCTGACGTTACGCTCAAGGACAAGGTGAAGGATGATTTTCTTGATCCCAAGATTGCCGAAGCCGCATTTGGCGTGGCCGAAGGACAAGTGAGTGATCCGGTGGAAGGAAAGTTGGCCATTGCCTTGCTGAAGGCGGCGAAGGTATCGCCCGCAAAGCAGCCAACATTGGATGAGGTGAAGAAGCCACTCACGCAGCGGCTTCAACTGGAAAAGGCCAAGGCGCAACTTCAGCAAGTTTATGAAAGCGTCGAAGATGCCCGTGCCCAGAACATGAAGTTTGAAGACATCGCAAATAAAGCCGGGATCAATCTCACTTTGCTGCCACCCATTACTGCCGCAGGACAAAATCAAGAGGGCAAGGATATTGACCTGCCCAGCAAGCCTGACGTTCTCAAAGCCATCTTCGGCTCTGATGTGGGTGTCGAGAATGATGCACTGGGCGTTAATGACGGCTATGTCTGGTATGATGTGCGCAAGGTCATTCCTTCTGCTCTCAAGCCATTGGATCAGGTTAAGGACCAAGTGACGAAAGATGTTGTGGCCGTGCGAGTTCGCGACGGTGCCGTTGATAAGGCCAAAAAGCTGGTTGAAGAACTTAAAGGCGGCAAAGGCATTGATGCCCTGGCTGAAGCCAATGGCGGCCCGGCCAAAATCGCCACCGGCCTCAAGCGCAACAAACAAACAGGTGAGTTTGATGGTGCAGAGCTTTCAGCGGCCTTCAGTGTGGCTGACCAGGGCTTTGTCTATGCGCCTGGTGGTGACGGCAAGTCGGCCCGCGTGATGCAAGTGGTCAAAGTGGCGCTGCCCGCCATAATGGCAACGTCGCCGGAACTTGATCAGGCCAAGGCGCAACTTCGCGACATGCTGGGCAAAGACCTGCAGGCCGGGCTTGTTGCGGCTCTGAAGAAGGACTCTGGCGTGGAGATCAATGAAGCGTTGTGGAAGCAGAACACGGGTGGCGCGGCGCCGCCTGTGGAGTGAGCGTCCATGGCGATTACCCCTGACTATGCAGAATTTGCCAAGAATTACAGCGCTGGCAAACCGCAGTTTCTTCTAACCCGGCTGGTGGCAGATCTCGAAACTCCGGTTTCGGCCATGCTCAAGCTGTCGCGCAATGTGCGCTATTCCTTTCTGCTTGAATCAGTCGAAGGAGGTGCTGTGCGTGGCCGCTATTCCATCATCGGCATGAATCCTGACCTGATCTGGAAGGTTGAGAATGGCAAAGCCTCGATCAATCGCAAGGCGCTTTCCGATGACAAGAACGGCTTCGTGCCGGAGAGCAAACAGCCACTGGCTTCTTTGCGCGCGTTGCTTGACGAAAGCCGGATGGTGCTTGGCGAAGACGCGCCGCCCATGGCCGCGGGGGTGTTCGGCTATCTTGGTTATGACATGGTGCGGCTGATGGAAGATCTACCGCCGCCGAACCCGGATATGTTGCATCTGCCAGACGGCATGATGATCCGCCCGACGGTGATGGCCATTTTCGATAGCGTAAAAGACGAAGTTGCAGTCACCGCGCCAATTTACCCCGAACCGGGCGTTGCGGCGCGTGCAGCGTATGCGCGGGCTTCGGAGCGGATTTCTGAAGTGGTGGATACGCTGGACAGGCCGATTGATCTGGCCCTGCGTGAAGCTGATGCACTGCCACTTGCGCCAACCCAATCCAACACGCCGCCTGAGACTTACAAATCCATGGTGTTGAAGGCCAAGGACTACATAGCCGCCGGCGACATCTTCCAAGTGGTGCTGTCGCAACGCTTTGAAAGCGAGTTCACACTGCCACCCTTTGCACTTTACCGCGCGCTGCGTCGGGTGAACCCCTCGCCCTTCCTTTACTATCTCGATTTTGACTCTTTTGCAGTTGTCGGCTCATCGCCTGAAATTTTGGTGCGGGTGCGCGATGGCAAAGTTTCCATTCGCCCCATCGCTGGCACCCGCAGGCGTGGCGCTACGCCGACGGAAGACAAGGCGCTGGCTGATGAGTTGCTGGCCGACCCAAAGGAACGCGCCGAACATCTCATGTTGCTGGATCTCGGCCGCAACGATGTGGGCCGCGTTGCCGAAATTGGTTCAATCAAAGTGACGGACAAATTCATTCTCGAATATTATTCGCAAGTCATGCACATCGTTTCTAATGTGGAAGGAAAGCTCGACAAGAAGCACGACATTGTCGATGCCCTCGTGGCAGGCTTTCCGGCCGGTACGGTTTCAGGTGCCCCCAAAGTGCGCGCCATGGAAATCATTGATGAGCTTGAAGTTCACAAGCGCGGAATCTATGGCGGGTGCGTGGGCTATTTCGGTGCCAATGGCGAGATGGACACCTGCATTGTGCTGCGCACCGCCATCGTAAAAGATGGCAAGATGTATGTGCAAGCGGGCGCTGGTGTAGTGGCAGACAGTGTGCCCGAGAGCGAACATCAGGAATGCATCAATAAAGCCAAGGCGCTATTCCGCGCTGCCGAAGAAGCCGTGCGCTTTGCGGGCCGCGCCGGGAGGGGACAATGATCATCCTCATCGATAATTACGACAGCTTCACCTGGAATCTCTATCACTATCTTGGTGATCTAGGCGCTGAAACCGTGGTTCACCGCAATGACAAGATTTCGGTCGGCCAAGTGATTTCCGCCAAACCGGAGGCCATTGTGATTTCACCCGGCCCCGGCACCCCATCGCAAGCGGGCATCATTATTGACCTGGTGAAAGAGGCTTCAGGCAAAATCCCCATCTTCGGCGTGTGCCTTGGCATGCAGGCCATGGGCGAGGCTTTTGGTGGCAAAGTGGTGCGCGCGCCCATGCAGATGCATGGCAAGACTTCGCATGTGAGGCATGTGGGCAAGGGCGTATTTGCAGCAATCCCCCAGGATTTTGCGGCCACGCGCTATCACTCACTGGTGGTGGACCGTGCTTCACTTCCGGCTGAATTGGAAGTGACGGCCGAGACCGACGGCATCATCATGGGTTTGCAACACAAGACCAAGAATGTGCATGGCGTGCAATTCCACCCCGAAAGCATTGCTTCGGAACATGGCCACCAAATCCTGAAGAACTTTCTGGATGGGGCGAAGGTGAAGCATGGCTGATCTAAAAACCCATATCGCAAAGGCGGCCAATGGCCAGCCGCTGACACGCGCCGAAGCGCGCGAGGCATTCGATGTGATGATGTCTGGTGAGGCCACGCCTTCACAAATCGCTGGCCTGTTGATGGCGCTTCGCGTGCGCGGCGAAACAGTGGATGAGATCACAGGTGCTGTCGAGATCATGCGTGAGAAGATGTTGCGCGTGGCCGCG
>JAYTIG010000029.1:0-6613 GCA_043731995.1 Hyphomicrobiales bacterium | reverse complement strand
CGCACCGTTCCTATCGCTGGTTTTACCGCGACAGCCGCTATCGCCCATGGCTGGTGGCGGAATTCCTGATCCTGCGTGAGGAAATGCCGCGCAGCCTGCGCTTCTCCTATCAGTGGATCAACACGGCACTGGCTGGGTTGGCTGAACTTTATGGCAAGCACAGTGAGTGCCATGACATGGTTTCGCAGACACTGACAGCGCTCAAGCAAGGCAGCATGGATGACATCTTCAAGGATGGTCTGCACGAATTCCTGCAAGACTTCATCAATAGCAACGCGCGCCTTACGCAGACCATCGCGCGCAGCTATAACTTTCCGTGACGCCCATGCGCCTTTCAATTTCACATAGCACGCACTACACCTATGACACGCAGGTGGCCTATTCGATCCAGCGCCTGCTGCTGACGCCGCTTTCCTTTGCCTCACAGCGCGTTGTGAGTTGGGACATCAAGGCGCCGGGCATTGAAAATGCCATGCAATATAGCGATGCCTTCGGCAACCGGGTTCACCTCATCTCCTCGTTCAATCCGCAAGGCTCGCATGCCATCATTGCAGAAGGCATTGTTGATGTGGAAGATACGGCAGGCCTGGTTCGCGGGCTGCCTTCGCGTGTGCCAGACCAGGTCTATCTGCGCCAGACACACGCCACGTTGCCCAGTGCTGCCATGACGGAAATGCTGGCTGGCATTTCCGAAAAACCTGGCAATGGGGTCGGCTTTCTGCATGGCCTGATGGCTGCCACCCACGGGGCTGTGGCTTATGAAACAGGCACAACCCATGCCTATACCACTGCGGCCGAAGCCTTCGCTCAGGGGCGCGGCGTGTGCCAGGATCATGCGCATGTCTTCATTGGGCTGGCACGCGCCAACAATATTCCTGCGCGCTATGTCACGGGCTATCTGATGGCGGATGATGTTTCGCCCGCGGCCCATGCCTGGGCGGAAGCGCTGGTGCCGGATTTGGGCTGGGTGGGGTTCGATGCGGCCAATGCCAAATGCCCCACTGACCATTATGTACGCGTGGCCTCTGGGCTGGATGCGGCTGGAACCGCACCGCTGCGCGGCTGCCGCCGGGGTGGGCAGGCCGAACAAATGACAGTTGAAGTGCGCGTTGAAATATCCCAACAATAGACGCAAAGTTTGGGGAATCAATGACTTACTGCGTTGGATTGCTGATTGACGAAGGCTTGGTGATGGCCGCGGACACGCGCACCAATGCGGGTTAGGATAATGTGGGCAAGTTCAAGAAGCTGCACACGTGGGCCAAAGAGGGCGAGCGGGTTTTTGTGCTGCTCACCGCCGGCAACCTGGCCGTTACCCAAGCGGTGACAAGCCTGCTCAATGAGGCGCTGGAAGGCAAGAAAGCCAAGACTTCACCGGATAGTCTGTTTGCGGCAAAGACGATGTTTCAGGCCGCGCGCATCGTGGGCAAAGCGATCCGCGAAGTGCGCAAGTTGCACGGCGAACATTTGGGCGCGCGCGGCGATGCCTTTTCGGCAAGTTTCATTTTCGGCGGGCAGATCGACAAGGAAAGGCCACGCCTTTTTCAGATTTACCCTGAGGGCAATTTCATTGAAGCCACACCGGACACGCCCTTTTTCCAAATTGGCGAGCACAAATACGGCAAGCCGATTCTAGACCGTGTTGCTGACGCCAAGATGCCACTGGGCGAGGCGGCCAAGATGGTTTTGATTTCGTTTGATTCCACCTTGCGCTCGAACATGAGCGTGGGCCTGCCGATCGACATGCTGACCTATGAGAACCGCACACTGAAGTTCGAGCACGTCAAACGCATTGGCGAGGATGACCCCTATTTCAGGTTGGTTTCCGGCGAGTGGTCCAAGGCCTTGCGTGGGGCATTCAAGAACATTCCGCCGTTTGATATTTGAGGTGGCACCCCTGCCTCTGCGGCTGTCGCGTCTTGTGAACGTCGCCCTTTCAGCTGCCTTCAATCATCCCTCTCCCCTTGCGGGAGAGGGGGAACCATTGCGAAGCAATGGTGGGTGAGGGGTTGCTCCGCATTCACGTTGTTGGTTCGGAGCCACCCCTCATCCGTCACGCGCTGCGCGCGCGCCACCTTCTCCCGCAAGGGGAGAAGGATGAAATATCGCCACACGCGATTGCCCTGGCCTCTGCGGGGCCAGGAATGGCGAGTGGAAGAACCCTAAGCCTTGCGGCGCAGGTTTTGGCGGTATTGGTCAATCACCACAGCAGATACAATGATGATGCCCTTCACGATTTCCTGATAGTAGGCGCCGACTTGCAGGAAGGTGAAACCAGAAGTGACGACACCGAGAATGATGGTGCCAATGAAGGTGCCTGTGATGCGACCCACACCGCCAGCCAACGAGGTGCCGCCGATAACGCAAGAGGCAATGGCATCTAGTTCATAACCCACGCCCATGCCGGGCTGGGCGGATTCAGCGCGCGCTGCCGTCATCACGGCCGCAAGGCCTGAGAGCAGGCCGGCAATGGCATAGACCTTGATCAGGTGGTTGCCGATGTTGATGCCGGAAACGCGGGCCGCCTGCGGATTTGCGCCAATGGCATAGGTAAATTTTCCATAGCGCGTATAGGTGAGCAACACATGGAAGATGACAGCGACGATGAGAAAAACGATCACGGGCCTTGGCACCGGAAATCCCATTATTGGAAAGCTGTGACCAAACCAGCTGAAACTATCAGTGAGCAGAGCAACTGGCTGGCCCAACGTGTACCACTTGGCCAGACCACGGGCCGAAACCATCATGCCCAAGGTGGCGATGAAGGGCGGAATCTTGGTTTTGGCGATGATCACGCCATTGACCAGCCCCAATAGCGCGCCCAATGCCAGCCCCACAACAATGGGGAAGATGGGATTGAGGTCCACCCAGCCGTGGCTGAGGTAAACGGCGCGTTCATTGGTGGAAACCTGCGCAAAACTGGCGGCGACCATGGCTATAAACCCCACCATGGAGCCGGATGAAAGGTCAACGCCGGCGGTAATGATCACCTGCGTCACACCAATCGCGATGATGCCTGTGACGGCCACCTGCAGAACAATGATCGAAATGCGCTGCTTGTTGGCGATGAAACTTTCGCCGATCAACAGCCAACCCAAAATTTCAAAAACCAGAACGATGCCGAGCAGCACCAGCAAAATCGAAACCTCAGGCGGCCAGCGGCGCACCTTTTTCAATCCTGTGAGCGACTTGCCCGCATCTTGCTGAGTGTCTGTCATATCCCAACTCCCCGCCACATCAATGTGACGCCAATTCCATAATCTTGACCTGGTCTGCGTCCTTGCGGTCGAGGAACCCGGTTACGCGGCCTTCATGCACCACCATGATGCGGTCACTCATGCCCAGCACTTCGGGCATTTCAGATGAGATCATGATGACGGCAACGCCTTGCCCTGCAAGTTGCGAAACCAGACGATGAATTTCAGCCTTGGCGCCCACGTCAATGCCGCGTGTTGGTTCATCCAAAATCAGAATGCGCGGCTGGGTCAACAGCCAGCGCGCAATCAAAACCTTTTGCTGATTACCTCCAGAAAGATTGATGATCGGCTCTTGCATGTCTGGCGTGCGCACACGCAGGGTTTGCGCCATGGCTTCCGAATCCTTGGAAAGCTGGGATTGCTGCACAAAGCCATAGTTCACATAGCGCCGCTGCAAGACCGCCATTTGCGTGTTGTCCTGGATATCAAGCAGAAGGAAGCAGCCGGTTTCCTTGCGATCCTCAGTGAGAAAAGCCAGGCCATTTTTCATGGCAACGCTTGGTGATTTGATTTCAAGTCTCTTGCCGTCAATTTCAATGGTGCCCGCACTCGCAGGTGTCACCCCAAACAGTGTTTCGGCAATGTTGGAACGGCCAGAGCCCACAAGGCCAGCAATGCCGAGAATTTCACCTTCGCGCACATCAAAGGAAACATCCTTGAACACGTCATTCAAAGTCAGTCCCTTGACCGAAAGTTTCACCTTGCCAATGGGTACGGTTTCCTTCGGGAACATCTGGGTGATTTCACGCCCCACCATCATGCGGATGATTTGATCGCGCGTGACTTCGCCGGAAAGTTTGGTGGCAATATATTTGCCGTCGCGGAACACCGAGACTTCATCGGCAATCTCAAAAAGTTCACTCATTTTGTGAGTGATGTAGATGATGCCTTTTCCCTCAGCCTTCAGCGAACGGATGATCTGAAACAGATGGGTCACTTCTTTTTCAGTGAGCGCCGAAGTCGGCTCGTCCATGATGAGCACGTCGGAATTGAACGATACGGCCTTGGCGATTTCAACCATCTGGCGGTTGGCCACGCTCAACATGCGAACTTCGATCATCGGATCGATATCGATGTTCAGGCGCTTGAAAAGCTCTTCCGTGCGACGGCGCATTTCGCCATGGCTGATCAGGCCCCAGGCATTTTTGGGTTCGCGCCTGATCCATATATTCTCCGCCACCGTCATCGGGCCCATCAGGTTCAATTCCTGATGGATCATGGCAATGCCATTTTCCAGGGCATCGAGAGGGCTCTTGAGGCGAATGTCCTGCCCACGCAATTTGAAGGTGCCGGAATCGGGCGTATAAATTCCGGCGATGATCTTCATCAAAGTGGATTTGCCCGCGCCATTTTCGCCCATCAAGGCGTGAACGGTTCCACGGCGCAGTTTGAACTGCACGTTATCCAAGGCCAGAACGCCCGGAAATTCCTTGCGCACACTTTCAACTTCCAACACATAATCTGCATTGGGAACAGCGCCACTTTCGCGCACGGCCTGCATTGTTGAAGGGCTGATCATCTTAATCTCTCAGAAAAAATGCGCCACCCCGAAGGATGGCGCAGATTCACATTGCTGTCGATTAGTTCTTGGCCATGAAGTCAGCCATGTTGGCTGGCGTCACCAGTTGGAAGGGGATGTAAACCTTGGCATCAACCTTTTCGCCCTTGACCAGCTTGATGGCCGTATCAACGGCGCCTTTGCCTTGGCCAGCAGCATCCTGGAACACGGTGACATTGAGATCACCAGCCTTCATCGAGGCCAAAGCTTCCTGGGTGGCATCAACGCCGCCCACTGGAATGTCCTTGGTGGACATGCCAGCAGCCTTCAAAGCCTTGATTGCGCCAAGGGCCATGTTGTCGTTGTTGGCGATCACGGCGCGGGGCTTCTTGCCAGCGGCGATCCAGTTGGTCATCAAATCCTGGGCCTTAACCGGATCCCAACCAGCGGTTTGCTCGTCAATGATCTTCATGCCTTTGCAAGCATCGGTGGCAATGACATCATGAATGTCCTTGGTGCGCATAACAGCGGCCTGGTTGGCGAGGTCGCCTTCCATGACGAGGATGTCGCCCTTGCCGCCAATCAGCTTGCAGATTTCCTTGGCTTCCAGAGTGCCAGAGTCAGCTTCGTTGGAAGCCACGAAAGCACCCTTGGCGCCGAGCTTATCAACGTCTGAAGGCTGACGGTTGACGTAGACGATTGGAATGCCGGCATCGTTGGCAAGCTTGGTCATTGGAGCGGTTGCTGAAGTATCAACAGCGTTCACAATCACAGCATCAACCTTGGCGGCGATGAAGTTCTGGATCTGCGAGAGCTGCTTGGCAACATCGTCGTCAGCGATTTCGATCTGCACGGGCTGCTTGGCATCTGCGGCAGCTTTTTCAATGCCCTTGCGGAGCACGGTCAGGAAGGTGTCAGAGTTGGCCATCGAAACGCCGATGTTGCCAGCAAGTGCCGATGTGCTCATCAGGCTGATGGCAGCGGCAGCAATAAGAAATTTCTTCATTGTAATTCCTCCAAGTGGGTGTCCGGCGGCACCCGGTTTCAACCGGTATCCCTGTGACGGGAAAGTTCTCCAAGCACTGGGCAATGTGATGCAGGCTGAAAAGACAGATTGGATTCTCCCTTTTGCCCGCGCTCTTGAATGGCCCGTTGCAAACCCCATGATGGAACATCTGTTCCATCTTGGAGTGATAATGGAAATATCATTGCAAAAAGAATGCGAGTCAACGCAAGACGGCGTTCTGACACCAGAAACGCCAAAATCTATCAGAACCCATCAGAATTCGAATTCAGGCAACTTTGCTTTGCCGCTAAACAATTGACGTCAAAGAGATTTAAGCCATTTGATACGGACTGCCAGATCAGTTGCACCGAAGGCGAACGAGCCCAGCACCACGGTTTCGGCCCCGGCTTTGCGGAGTTCCGGAACCGTGTTCTCACGGATGCCCCCATCAGCGGCCAGAATGATCATTTCGGATTTCCCGGCTTTGGCGATGATGTTCTTCGCCTCAATGAGGCGCGGGCAGGCGGC
Source organism: Hyphomicrobiales bacterium (assembly GCA_043731995.1). Classification (GTDB taxonomy): domain Bacteria; phylum Pseudomonadota; class Alphaproteobacteria; order Rhizobiales; family Aestuariivirgaceae; genus Aestuariivirga. Next base: position 324 of record JAYTIG010000029.1, on the reverse strand, counting down.
GGGAGAGAGTGATTGACCCTTCACGCCAATGGCAGTTCCCAGCAACGTTAGAAAGCTTATGCGACCCAGATAAGGGGCAACGCCTGCAACGGGCGTATCATATTTCAGCACGATGCCGGCAGCCTTGCCGAGGCTTGCGATGCGCGCCAGTGCTTCATCGAGATTCTTGTTTTCCAAATGCACGCTGATCAAGTCAGCGCCTGCTTCAGCGAATTGATCAATCTGCGAAAGCAGGATGTTGTCTGCCGTCATCAAATGCACATGAATGGGCAGCGATGTTTTTTTTATCATGGCGCTGACCAGATCAGGGAAAAACAACATGGC
>JAYTIG010000028.1:0-6618 GCA_043731995.1 Hyphomicrobiales bacterium | reverse complement strand
AAAGCCATGCCACGTCTTCGGCAGTCATGGGCCGAATAAATTGTGCCTCATGTGCACCCTTGCGGGCCGGGTCAAGAAATGGCCCTTCAATGTGAATGCCGAGAATGACAGAGTCCTTCGCCCGCGCCGCACGCACGGCCTCCACGGCCTGGCTCTGAATTTCCGGCGCATCGGTGATTACCGTTGGCAGCAGGCCGGTGGTGCCGAAGCGCCGATGGGCATGGGCCATGGTGAGAACGCCTTCAACCGTTGGCGTGTCATTGAGATTGACGCCGCCACCGCCATTCACCTGCACATCAATGAAGCCGGGAGCCAGCACGCCAGCAAGTTCCTTTACTTCGGCTCCTTTTGGAATTTCGCGCACCGGGACCACTGCAACAATTGTGCGGTTTTCAATCACCACGGCATGATCTGCCAGCATCGCTGCGCCGGTGAACACTTTCTCTGCGTGGAGGATCTGCGCCATCACACCGTCTCCGTCACTTTGGAAAGCAGAAGTGGCCTGTCCGGGTCACGGCCCAGTTTGCGCGCAATGGGCTCGATATTGAGATAGGCCGATTGAATCATCGAGATCGGCTCAAGTGCTGCATGGCCAGTGGGCACATAGGGCAAGCCACCCTGTTCCACCGCAAAGACATCAGCACCCACTTTGCGTAAGCGCTGCAATGCGTCCTGTGCCAAAGCCCGCGAGGCATCATTGGGTGAAAAGGCCAGCACAGGAAAATGCGGCCGCACCAATTCCAGTGGGCCATGCATCACTTCCGCGAAAGACAATGCTTCAGCATGAAGCGCACAAGTCTCTTTCATTTTCAATGCGGCTTCCAGCGCGATTGCCAAGCCGGGGCCACGGCCAAGCACATAGAGTGATTGCACTTGTTCGGCCCGTGCCTGAAAGCTGGGCCACTGCACTTGCGTGGCCACCGCCAATTTTTCCGGCAGGGTTTGCAATGCATTGCCCAATGCCTTGTCATCTTTCCAGGCTGCCGCAATCGCTGCCGCCGCCACAAGCGAAACAATGAAGCTCTTGGTCGCGGCCACACTTTTTTCAGCGCCAGCACAGAGCGGCAGGAAGAAATCCGCACCTTTTTCAGCGCGCGAATTTTCCTGGTTCACCAGCGCCAGCGTCAGAGCACCTGCTTTGCGCGCTGCTTCTTGCAGGCTCACAATATCCGGGCTCTGGCCACTTTGTGAAATGGTCACACAAACCGTGTTGTGAAGCTTCAGTTCCGAATGCCACACCGAAGCCACCGATGCGCCGATGGAAGCGCAAGGTACGCCCAGCAGGATTTCGATGAGATATTTGAAATAGGTGGCGGCATGGTCAGAGCTTCCGCGTGCTGCTGTAAGAATCACCGATGGCGGATTGCCCCGCAAGCGCTTGCCAAATTCAGCCAAACTAGCGGCATTCGTTTCAAGGAAGCGGGCCACGGCTTGCGGTGCCTCGCGCGCCTCTTGCTCCATCAGGCTCATGGCAATGTCTCCGCCGCAAGGCTCAACTCGGCCACAAAGTCATAGAGATCGCCGCGATAATATGAGGTTGTGAATTCAACCGCGCGGCCATCAGCCAAATAAGACACGCGCTCGATGAACAAGGCCGCCGCACCAGTTTCAACATCCAACAGCGCGGCCTCCTGTGGCTCAAGCCCGATGGCATGCAGCCTTTGCAGTGCCCGCACCGGTTTGAAGCCGCGCGCATCGAGCGCTGCATAGAGTGAAGCTTGAACCATATCTGCATCAGGCAAAAACCGCTCGGGAATAACCGCCTCTTCGATGGCCAGCGGCACATCATTGGCAAAGCGCAGGCGCTTGAAGCGCGAAACCTTGTCGCTGGGCGAAAGTGAAAGTTTCAGGGCCTCCTCCGGTGTGGCCAGTTCAGTGGCGCGCGAAAGCCATTCGGCGCGTGTTTCTAGTCCGCGCAGCTTCATGTCTTCGCTGAATGAAGTCAGCCGCGAAAGCGGTTGCTCCAGCCGCTGCGGCACACCGCCCACATAAGTGCCGGAGCCACGTTTTTGGGTAAGCAAGCCCTCATTCACCATTTCAGTGAAGGCCCTGCGCACCGTCACGCGCGAAACATTGAGCAACTCGGCCACATCCCGCTCAGAAGGGATGGCATCGCCCGACCGCAAGGTGCCATCACTCATGGCCTCATTCACCAGCCGCTTGACCCGCATGTAGAGCGGCGCGTCGTCCGCCACAGCGAGCTTGCTGGCGGCAAAGATGCGTTTGCCAACTGTCATGCGCCACCTGCCGTGGTGGGAAGGGCTGGCAGGCCTTTGGCGCGGCGCGCCATCATCATGGCGCCATCAACAGCATCTGCTGCGGGTGCTGCCAACACGCGCCGCATGTCGGCATCAAGATATTGCGGATAAACGCCAGAGAGGCCGCCGAGCAGGCATAAGCGCCGCGCACCGCGCGCCAGCAAGGCCCGGCCCAGATTGGAAATGGCAGAAGAACCTTCGATCACAATGGTCATGGCGATCACATCGCCCTTGGCCGCACATTCAAAGACCGCTGGCGCAAATTGGGCAAAGTCGCGCGGGGCCGCATTTTCAGACCAGCGTGAGAGTGTAACCCGGTTGGAGCCGGCTTTTGCCATTACGCGTTCGATGAGTGGCGTGGGTTGCAGCAAACCATCAATCACCAGCGCCGCGCGGCGCACGGCGTGATGGCCGATCCAGGCACCAGAGCCGTGATCCCCCAACGCAAAACCCCAACCGCCAACCATATGCCTTGCACCTTCAACCAGCGCAAAGCCAATGGAGCCTGTGCCAGCAATGACAATGCCACCATCACCACCCGCAAAGGCACCCAAACAGGCGGCAACGGCATCGCTGTCCACAACTGCGCTGGCAAAGGGCAGGCGGGCGTGCAGAGCTTTACCACCATCTGATGAAACCAGCCCGGCAATGCCGAGGCCAGCGTGAAGCTTGTCGATCTTGATGCCTGCCTTTGCCGCGGCTTCGCCCGTGGTCTTGAGAATGGTAGCAAGGGCTGCTTCAAAATCCTGATAGATATTGGAAGGCCCGCCAACGGCCTCGCCCAAGTTGTCGCCAGCCGCGTTGCGAATGCGGGCCCGGCAGCGGCTGCCACCGCCATCAACACCCAGAAAAAGGTCAGAACTTGAGGTCATAAGAAAGTAATACCACAGCAATACCAAATTGCAAACACTTGATTTACTATAGTTAAAACATTGAAATAATGAGAATTAAATAGTAACTTACGGAAGGCGAAAAGTTTTTGCTAGACAAGTGGTAATAAGGTGGTATTGATTTCGCATGTTTCAAGCTGCGCGCCAAACTGAACGTGTCAATCCGGTTTCTGCCGGCATCGACACTTGGCCCGACGCGCAAATCTTGAATGCTTTGCTCGATGGGCAACTCCACGCAGTGATGTCCCTGCGCGCTGCCTTGCCTGCTTTGGCCAAGGCTGCCGAAGCCGTGGCCACGCGGCTGCGGGGAGGTGGCAAGCTCTTTTATGCAGGGGCCGGCACGTCGATCCGCATTGCGGTTCAGGATGGCACCGAGCTTCCCGCAACCTATGGAATCTCAGAAGCGCAACTTGGCTACCTGATCGCCGGTGGCAAGCTCGCGATCTTCGAAACCCTGGCCGACAAGGAAGACAGCATTGAAGATGGTGTCGCTGCCGCAAAGATTTGTGGGCCGCAAGATATTCTCATCGCCGTGGCCGCTTCAGGTCGCACACCTTACACAATTGCGGCCGCTGAAACGGCACGGACAAACATGTGTCTCGTTGTTTCTGTGGTGAATGTTCCGGGCTCTGCGCTGGGCAAGGCCAGTGATATCGAGGTGGTACTCGACACCGGCCCCGAAGTGATTGCCGGCTCCACCCGCATGGGCGCAGGCACGGCACAAAAGGCAGCACTCAATCTCATCTCTACACTGGCCTGCATCAAACTGGGCGGCGTGCATGATGGCATGATGGTGGCCATGCGGGCCGAGAATGAGAAGCTCAGGGAACGCGCCGCAACCATTGTTGCTGAAATTGCCGATGTGCCGGTTGAACAGGCGCGCCAAGCCTTGGCCCAGGCCAAAGAAATCAAGCCTGCCATCCTGCTTTGTGCAGGTGCAAAATCGATGGAACAGGCACAGCAGTTACTGTCTGGCACGACAGGTAATTTGAGACTAGCCTTGACCAAACTTCACGACAAATCTTGAAAATTCAACACACACAGGGAGAAGAAAATGTTGAAGACCACCTTGAAAATCGCCTGGCTCGCCGCTCTTGGCACTTGTGCCTTGGCTGCCACTGCCTCTGCCGGAAAGCTCACCATCGAAAGCTGGCGCAATGACGATGCCACGATTTGGAAAGAGCAGATTATTCCAGCTTTCCAGAAAACCCACCCGGACATTCAGGTGGAATTCGCGCCCACCGCGCCCAAAGAATATAACGCGGCATTGAACGCCAAGCTGGCAGGCGGCACCGCAGGCGACATCATCACTTGCCGCCCATTCGATGCATCGCTGGAACTGTTCAACAAAGGCAATCTCGCGCCAGTGAATGATCTGCCCAGCATGAAGAATTTCTCAGACGTGGCCAAGGCCGCCTGGACGACGGATGATGGCAAGACCACCTTCTGCGTGCCCATGGGCGCCGTGATCCATGGCTTCATCTATAACAAGGATATCTTCAAGGAACTCAGCCTCACAGAGCCGAAGACGGAAGAAGAATTCCTCGCAACACTCGACAAGATCAAGAAAGACGGCAAATACACCCCGCTGGTGATGGGCACGAAAGATCAGTGGGAAGCCGCTACTATGGGCTTCCAGAACATTGGCCCGAATTATTGGAAGGGCGAAGCGGGCCGCAAAGGACTGATTGATGGCTCGCAGAAAATGACTGATGCGCCTTACGTCAACACTTTCAAGGCGCTTGCCAAATGGGCACCATACCTCGGCGATGGCTATAAGGCGCAAGCCTATCCCGACAGCCAGAACCTGTTCGGTCTCGGCAAGGGCGCTGTCTATGCTGCTGGCTCGTGGGATATTTCCACCTTCCGTGGCCAGAACGTCAACATGGGCGCCTTCAAGGCCCCGCCGCCGGCCGGCCAGTCTGATTGCTACATTTCAGACCACACCGACATCGGCATTGGCATGAATGCAAAGAGCCCCAACACCAAAGACGCGAAAGTGTTCCTCGATTGGATTGGCTCTGACGAATTCGCCAATATCTTCGCCAATGCACTGCCAGGCTTCTTCCCGCTGTCCAACTCCAAGGTGACGATCAAGGATGACGTGGCCCAGACGTTTGTGTCTTGGCGTGGCCAGTGCAAATCTACAATCCGCAACTCCTATCAAATCTTGTCGCGTGGTACGCCCAATATGGAGAATGAGCTGTGGAACACATCGGTGGGTGTGCTGAATGGCACAATGACCCCCGAAGCCGCCGCTGCCCAAATGGAAGACGGGCTGAAGAAGTGGTACGCGCCGCACCAGAAGTAATGTGAAACAACACAGCCGCCCCGCTGCAACGCGGGGCGGCTTTCTGATGACATATTCCAGTGAATTCGATTTAACTCCCAAGCTCCGTCACCCCTGCGAAGGCAGGGGCCCAGCTTTGTCCGGGTTCGGAATTTGTGAGTGAAGCTGGATCCCCGCCTTCGCGGGGATGACGAAATTTAGGTGGTTTGGTTTCGATCCAAGGTTAACAATGGCAGACAACCAGCAAATAGAAATTGTGGGGATGAACCGTGGTGCGTATCGGCGCGTGCTCGGCTTCTTTTTGCTGCCCGCAGTTGTCATCTATACGCTGTTCTCCATCTTTCCGCTGCTCGCCACGATTTTTGACTCGTTCTACGCGCGCCATGAAGGCGGATCACTCACCTTCAATGGCCTTGGCAATTTCGCCACGCTTCTGGGCGATGAAACCTGGTCAAAACCCTTCTGGAATGCCTTCAAGAACAACTGCCTCTTCTTCCTCATTCACATGTGCGTGCAAAACCCCATCGGTTTGGCACTGGCCGCGCTTCTCAGCTTGAAGCAGCTTGCCTTCCGCAACACCTATCGCACGCTCATCTTCATGCCCACCATGCTCTCCGTGGTGATCATTGGCTTCATTTGGCAGCTGATCCTCAGCCCTCTCTGGGGCATTTGGAAAATGTTTCTCGGCAGCGTTGGCCTGGGCTTTCTCTTCGGGCCCTACCTGGGTCAGGAAAGCACTGCACTGATCACCGTGGCGCTGATTTCAGTTTGGCAATTCGTCGGCATTCCGATGATCCTGATTTATACCGCCTTGCTGGCCATTCCTGATGAATTGGTAGATGCCGCAACGGTAGATGGCCTCAACCAGTGGCAGACATTTTTCTATGTAAAGCTGCCGCTTATCTGGCCCACCATTGGGCTGGTTTCCGTCCTCACTTTTGTGGCCAACTTCAATGCCTTTGACCTGATCTATTCGATGCAGGGCGCTCTGGCTGGGCCAAACTACGCAACTGATATCTTGGGCACGCTGTTCTATCGCACATTCTTTGGCAACCAGTTGCAATTGGGTGATCCCACTATGGGCGCCACCGTCGCCACCATGATGTTTGTGATCATCCTGATCGGTTTGCTGGCCTATCTCTATTTCATCCAGCGCCGCATCCAGCGCTATTCGCTCTGA
>JAYTIG010000027.1:0-6626 GCA_043731995.1 Hyphomicrobiales bacterium | reverse complement strand
CCATTCCCATCTATTTGATGTACCGCGCTGTTGGTTTGACTGATACCAAGATTGGCATGATCTTGCTTTATACTGCAGTCAACGTGTCTCTTGCGGTGTGGCTGCTCAAAGGATTCATCGACGAAATTCCGCGCGAATACGAGGAAGCCGCGATGATTGACGGCTACACGCGGTTCCAGGCGTTTCGCAAAGTTGTTTTGCCGCAGGCCGCAACAGGCATCGCTTCGACAGCCATATTCTGTTTGATCTTTGCATGGAATGAGTATGCCTTTGCGGTTCTGCTCACCTCAGGTGAGGCGCAAACCATGCCACCCTTCATTCCCTTCATCATCGGCGAAGGCGGCCAGGATTGGCCTGCCGTGGCCACGGCCACAACCTTGTTCGTTGTTCCGATTTTGGTTTTCACGATATTGCTGCGGAAGCACCTTCTGCGCGGCATTACATTTGGTGCGGTGAGAAAATGACAAGTTTTATGCGAGGTATATTGGGCTTACGCCGAGGCGCCTGGGAAATGCTGGCAATGATTTTGATTGCTGCGGGTGTTGTTATGCTGATGCAGCCCTTTGCTCTCGTACTCTACTCCTATTCGTTTCTTGTTACTCTCATAGGAACTGTGATGTTTATTGTCGTTTCAAAGTTTCCGGAGTGAACGATGGCTGAGATTCAAATCAAGAATTTGCAAAAGAGATTTGGCAGCTTCACGGCGGTTCAGTCATCATCTTTTAAAATCGAAGATGGCGAGTTCTTCATGCTTCTGGGCCCATCTGGGTGTGGCAAAACCACAACGTTGCGCATGATTGCCGGACTTGAACTGCCGAGTTCTGGAGAGATCTATATCGACGGCGAGGAAGTGGGGCAGAAGCCCGCGAGCAAGCGCGACATCGCATTTGTGTTTCAGATGTTCGCGCTTTACCCGCACATGAACGTTCGCAAGAACCTGAGCTATCCCTTGATTAGCCAAGGCATGCCACGCGAACAAGTGCGTGCGAAAGTGGCGGAGGTTGCCGGGATACTTGGCATTGGCGGTATTCTCGAGAAGCCCGTGGGAGGTTTGTCGGGTGGAGATCGGCAACGCGTGGCGCTTGGCCGTGCCATCGTGCGCAACCCAAAGGCCTTCATGATGGATGAACCACTGGGCGCGCTCGATGCTGAATTCCGCGAGCATATGTCTATTGAACTGCGCGCCCTGCACGACCGCATGGGTGCAACGACGGTCTATGTCACCCATGATCAACTCGAAGCCATGCAAATGGGTGACAAGATTGTTGTAATGAATCACGGTGTGATCGAGCAGTTTGGAAAGCCGCAGGATATTTATGACAAGCCCGCGACCATGTTTGTCGCGGATTTCATAGGGTCGCCATCGATGAACTTCTTGCGGTTTCACGGCAATGTCGAAATGGGTGCGAAATCCATAAAGTTGCAAAATCACAAACAGGCCATTCCGCAAATGCGTGTACCTTTTGAAGGGGATTTGGCACTTGGTGTTCGTCCGGAACATATCCGCTTGGCGGATGACGGAGTCTATCGTGGTGCAGTCAAGGCGACGGAATATCTTGGCACGACGCAAATTGTGACTCTCAAGACGGCCCACGGCATTGTCAAAGCACGCACAGCTTCGGGAGATGTCGCACGTGTGGGTGAAACAGTGGGGCTGAAATTCGACGAGAAAACAATCACTATTTTTGACAACCAAACAGGCCATGCGCTTCGGTCTGAATTGAATGAAGGGGTGCTTGGTCATGGCTGAAGTATTACTCCAGCATGTCACGAAGTCCTTTGGGAAGATTCAAGCGCTTGCTGATGTATCGATGGAGATTCCTAATGGATCGTTTGTTGTTCTGTTGGGGCCTACAGGGGCAGGAAAGACGACGACCTTGCGTCTGATATCCGGCCTGGAAAGACCTGAAACCGGAGACATCGTTATTGGGGGAAAATCAGCTTTGGACTTGACCCCGGCGCAACGCGATATCGCCATGGTGTTCCAACAGTATTCGCTTTATCCCCATATGACGGTCCGCGACAATTTGGCGTTTCCACTGCGTTCACCAATTCTGCAAACACCGGAAGACGTGATTAAACGCAAGATCGCCGAAGTGGCCGAGATGTTGCGCATTTCCAGCAAACTCGACAACAAGGCAACGGCACTTTCCGGTGGTGAGATGCAACGTGTTTCCATTGGCCGGGCCCTGGTGCGCGAGCCTGCAATCTATCTGATGGACGAACCGCTCAGTTCATTGGATGCAAAGTTGCGCGCCGAGCTGCGTGTGGAACTCAAAAGCATTCAAGCCAATCTGGGGGCAACCTTCCTCTATGTCACCCACGACCAGATCGAAGCCATGACGATGGCAACGCATGTTGGCGTTCTTGATCATGGAAGATTGGTTCAATTTGGTTCGCCCCGCGAAATTTACGAAAATCCGATTAATCTCTATGTGGCAGGCAGGCTGGGAATTCCGCGTCTCAATGTTTTGCCAGTCGAAGTTTTTGGAAACGCCCCCGCAAAAGCGAAATCCATTGGATTGCGTCCTGAACATATTGTTCTCGGTAGGGGCAAGGCTGCGAATGTAACTCGCGTTGAACGCTTGGGCGACCAGACGAGGTTGCACCTGAATTTGAATGGCCACGACATCATTACGCTGACAGACGTTCACACGCGTCTTGAACCTGGCGATCCTCTCTCCATTCGACCGCGCAATCCACTCTATTTTGACGCCAGTGGCGCTCGTATCGCCTAGGGAGACAGGGCCATGAAACAATTCATCAATGCTAAAGAAACGCTGGTGACAGAGGCAATCGATGGAGCGCTGCGCACATCTGGTGGCCGCTTGGCACGGCTCGATGGTTATCCTCATATCAAAGTGGTTGTGCGCACAGATTGGGCCAAGTCTAAGGTCGCACTCGTCTCGGGCGGTGGCTCGGGCCACGAGCCATCACATGCGGGATTCGTCGGGCAAGGCATGCTGACTGCCGCAGTGTGTGGCGATGTCTTCGCTTCGCCCTCCGTCGACGCCGTGCTTGCCGGTATATTGGCCGTTACGGGATCGGCTGGATGCTTACTCATTGTCAAGAATTACACTGGTGACCGCCTGAACTTCGGGCTGGCGGCAGAACGCGCCCGGGCATTTGGCGTAAACGTCAACATGGTCGTTGTCGATGACGATGTGGCGCTTCCAAATCAGCCACGCGCGCGCGGAGTGGCGGGTACGCTGTTTGTCCACAAGGTTGCCGGTGCGATGGCAGAAGCAGGAGCAAATCTTGAGGTGGTGACGAGAGCAGCGCAGCAAGTCATCGAAGGTGTTGTTTCCATTGGCATCTCATTGGACACGTGTACGGTTCCAGGCTCGCCCAAGGAAGATCGCATCCCAGATGGCAAGGCCGAGTTGGGCTTGGGCATTCACGGCGAGGCGGGCGTTGAACAGGTGGATTTCAAGGGTGCCCGTCAAGCGATAGAAATGATGGTGGATCGTTTGGCACCCAAGATTGAGGCTGGCCCTCATGTTGCTCTATTGAACAATCTCGGCAGTGCAACACCTCTGGAAATGTCGCTGTTGGTTGAAGAGCTGCTCAATTCGCATTTGGGCAGCCAGATCACCCATCTCGTGGGGCCCGCACCCATGATGACATCGCTTGATATGCACGGGTTTTCGATTTCGCTTCTGCCTCTGGAGGATCAGATGTTGGCAAACCTCGAAGCCGAAGTTTCACCCCATGCTTGGCCGGGCTGCCACAAAATTTCTGATGTAACGGTGTTGCCGTTGCCTGACGGCCTCACGCCGATCCAGCCGATGCCTTCGAAGAACGCCAAGGCTGAAAAACTGATCCGCCGATGCTGCGAAATCTTGATTGCGGCAGAAGGTGACTTGAATGTGCTTGATGCGAAATCAGGTGATGGGGATACAGGATCAACCCTTGCAACGGCCGCACGCGCCCTGATCAAGGCATTGGACCGTCTGCCACTTGCAGATTGGACGCAGCTCTACCGCGCCATCGGTTTGGAACTCAGCCAGACTATGGGCGGCTCCTCAGGCGTATTGCTCGCAATCTTTTTCACTGCAGCCGGAGATGCCTCCGCCAGCGGGTTTGATGTGGTAACTGCCTTGAAAGCCGGCCTCTTGCGCATCCAGCAAGTTGGCGGTGCAAGTCCGGGGGACCGTACCATGATAGACGCTCTTGCGCCGGCACTTGAAGCACTGCCCCACGGACTTTCTGCTGCGGCCAACGCTGCGCGCAAAGGTGCGAACCAAACCGCAAATATCGTTCGGGCCAAGGCTGGTCGTGCAAGCTATGTCTCAGAAAGCCACCTTGCTGGCCACAACGACCCGGGGGCAGAAGCTGTCGCACGCTTGTTTGAAGAGTTGTTCCAAACCGTCGCAGCGTTGGGTAAATAGATAGACCAAGGATACCGAACTAAATGGGATCCGAACTCACGCCATTTCCAATTGTGAGCCCACATAGCCTCCACCATACCTATGCCAGTTTGGCAGCGGAGATGGGTTTCACAGGGTTGACGATTGCAGGCATGCTTGCTCACGCCACACGAGGCATAGCGCTACGCCAAATTCATATTGATGAAGTTCTTGTCTTGGCTGCTGAAAAGGTTTCGGCAGGAATGCAGCAACTCCTCGACTACTGAAAAGCCGGCGACAACGAAGTTGGGTGTGTGGCGATGGCGCAAAATTCGCAGTTCAATTGCGATATTTGCTTGAGGCACCAATTGCTTTCCAATAATTCTCTTCCGATTTGTTAAATAAACGGAGAGTGGACTCTTAGTCTCAATTTGAATTGGGGCAAACCATTCCTGCAGCAATTGGCGATCATCCGCCGGTTGCAGCGTCCGTCCGGACTGCATAATCGGTGGCCGAGATACCGGGCAACCCGTTCAGGAATGCCACCAAAGACCAGATTTGCTCATCTGAATAAGATTGCTCGAATCCGGGCATGGCTGTCATTTTGATCCCGTGCCTGATGAATTGAAAGTTTTCAGCCGGATCCGGTTTGCGATCGGCGCGGGATAGAGCAGGCGGCACAGGGTTAAGACCCTTCGCGATGGCCGTCTGATCCAGGCCTGGGCCACCATGGCAGACAGCGCAGTTTTCCGAAAAGAGCCGCCCTCCCGCCAAAATCTTTTCCGGCTTGTCGAGCCCTACAGGTGCGTGGTTTGCCGCTAACCTGGCACCGACTGAAGTGTCGGAAACCTTGTGCACCACCCAAGCCACCAACGCGTTGTCTGGCGTCGTTGCCGAAACGTCGTAGATGCCAGAATAAATGAATGCCAAACCGCCCAACGCAGCGAAGACAGCACAGCCCAGAATTGTCATAAACACCTTTATCGCTATGCCTGTCCACAAATCGTGCTATGCGGGTTCTTCACGGCTCACGCTTGCATCAGGTGGGTGCGGCGAAAGCTTTCACCGCCTTCATACTAGCTGCGTTGCAAAACATGCTTATGGCCATCAAGGATGGCATCCGGCATGAAGTGGTGCCTGACCAATAGCGTCGGATCGAGATTGCGTTCCACGGCTTGCGATAGCCTGCACGCCGCCAGTGAACAAGATTTTGAATGGTCTTGATCATCTGAATTCCCGATTCGAAGAGTTCTTGATGATCATATTGTGTTGACCACAATGAGCAAGCGCCTGGCCACAACGAAAGTTCCCGGCGTTTTTCCGCGTAATTCGAGAGCCCGCGATCTGGCCATGAATAGATGTGAGTATCGGCTCGCGTGCCAACCAGCGCGGTTCATCGGGAACCATTCCCTTTCACTAGCGTTGGACATTCGACGCGCTCGCCCGCTTGGATGAGATGCAACGCTGTGGAACTGGCAAAATGGAAAATCGTATCGAAGAATCTGTCAAGTTGCTGGCGCAGCGCCTGCTGGAAACAGATTTCAGTGAAATACCCGAACGTGAGCGGCGGGTTATTGAGCGTGTGGCCAGGCGTGTTTCAATTTCGCGTAATCCTGACGAAGACGCTGAAAGATTGATGACCTTCGGGGATCGTTTGGCCGATCAGGTAGCCAGTTTTGGCGGCTCATGGAAATTCCTCATACTGTTTGGCCTATTCATCTTGGTTTGGATGGCATTCAATTCGGTGATGCTAATCTGGGGTTTTGATCCTTATCCTTACATCCTGCTCAATCTGTTTATGTCCATGCTTGCCTCGGTTCAGGCACCCGTGATCATGATGAGTCAGAACCGGCAGGCCGTGAAAGATCGACTGGCGGCTGCGCATGACTACGAAGTGAATTTGAAGGCCGAAATTGAAATAATGGCGTTGCACGAAAAAATGGACGAAATGCGTACAAAGGATCTCACAGAATTGCTGAACCAGTTGAAGCGCGGGACGAACAAGAAAGTGCGCTAGCGCGGCTATCGTTCATATTTGCTCAATGGCCACAAGGCAAAATTGACGCCCAACTGGGCACCGATTCTAGCCATTCGGTTGCCCATGTGACCGGATAGAGCATGGTCCACCGCGACGATTTCATTGGGATTGATTTGTGGCCCATTCAACAGGGGAATTGCGCTGGCCTTGACAGTTGCAAATGCCATCGCGTCAATGCCGTCCACTGCCGAAAGGCAAGTCGATTGAACCTCCTAGTCTTGGTTTGGTTTCCTTACTTT
>JAYTIG010000026.1:0-2493 GCA_043731995.1 Hyphomicrobiales bacterium | reverse complement strand
GAACTTGGCATAGGCCTCATCATGGGCGATCTTGACAATCCAGGCCTCGTCACCTTCAACCATGCCAAACAGCGACGCGATGGCTTTGCCATCATGTTCAAGCTGCCAGAACCGCAGTTTGCCTGAGGTTTGCAGGCCTGCGCATATTTGCTTAAAGACCTTTGCCGTCTCGGCACGCGCTTGGAGGGCAGTTCCCCGCCTGCCCTTCCAACCTTTGGCCTCAAGCGACAGCAGGCTTTCAACAAAATCCTGCAGGTTGCTGGATTGATTCAGTGTTTCCAACTTCAGTTCACCCTGCTCACAGAGCCGGTTGCGTAAACGCTTCAATTCCTTGCGACGCTTGTGTTCAAAATTCTGGGCCAACCAGTTTTCAAAACTGCCATCAATCTTCAGCGCCGCGCGGTGCCAGCTTTTTAGCAGTTGAAAACGTGGTGCAAGTGCCTGCAATTGCACATAAAATTTGCTGTTTACGGGAATTGATTTGAAGAGGAATGGCCGCTTGCGGGCATTGATAAAAGCCAGCACGGCCTCTTGCGCCTGCTCCCCATCCACCAGAGGCAGGCTGCTGGCGGTCAGATCAGAAGCCACTACGCTGTCAAATCCGCGACCAGCCACAGTAGGCACCGCCATAAGCAACTTATTGTCATGACGCAAACAATCAACGCCGGCACCTTTAGCTTGTGCCAAAATGGGAAGGATGAAATCGGCCGCCAGAAATCCGGCAGGCTCTTGCGCCTGGGCAGAAAGTGCTTGCCAATCAGCCGCGAGTGCTGCGAGCCCATTGCCCGCCACGCGTTCCATTTTCAGCTTTTGCCAAACACCTGCCAACATGCCCCTTGCACTGCAATCCGCAGGCCACGCTGGCTGGCCAGGGCAATTCGAGCCTGCAGGTCGCCACAAAAAACAAGACCGGCCTTAAGCCGGTCTTGCAAAATTCAATAAAATTTGAGGGAGGCTAATTAGGCGTCAGCCTTCACTTCAAAAACCTGGCGGCCGCGATAGGTGCCTGCCTTCAGGTCAACATGGTGCGGACGACGCAATTCGCCAGACTTCTTGTCTTCGATCCAAGTCACCGTCTGCATCTTCTGGCCGGAACGGCGCATGCCAATACGGCTTTTGGTCATCTTTTTGCGTGGAACAGCCATAACTAAACCTCTGAATTCAAAAGATAAAAATAAAAGGGCTGCGAAAGGCCCCATTTCAATTTGGGGCTTATAGCCGAGGATTCTGTTGGAGACAAGCCAGATACTCATCAATGCCGATCATGCGCAGCTGGATGCGATTTGCCACGGCTCTCACCTTGGTGGAAGGCTTTCCCGCCTGCCGCTTGATCGGGTTGGGCAGAACCGCCGCCATAAGTGCGGCTTCACGCCGGTTAAGCTTGGCCGCAGGCTTGCCAAAATGGTGTTGCGCCGCAGCCTCAGCCCCATAAACGCCGGGCGCCCATTCCACTATATTGAGATAGATCTCCAACATGCGCCGCTTGGTAAGTACGCCGTCCATGTAATAGGCCAGCGGCATTTCCAGGCCCTTGCGGATGAAACTGTGCCCATCCCACAGGAACAGGTTTTTCGCCACCTGCATGGAAACGGTGGAAGCGCCGCGTGTGGGCCCTTCTTCGCCATCCATGGCATCCTGAAATTCAACCCAGTCCACACCATGGTGCTGGCAGAAGCGCTGGTCCTCCGAAGCAATCACGGCGCGCGCCAAATCAGGCGACATCTGATCCAGCCCCACCCAATTCTTGGTGATGCCATTGCCCTTGAACAAGCGCAGGATCATCAGATTGGAAAAGGGAACAGGCATCACGCCATAAACCAGTGTCATCACAAGGGGCCAGGCAATCACCACAACAACCAAGCGCTTCAACCACATGCGCCAGCGTGGGCCGCCGAACCAAAAACTTTTGAGTTTATCTTTGATTGCCATTAGGTGAGACTTGAACCCCAACACCTTTTCGCGCGGCATTGGCCTTGCGGCAAGGGCCTGATGGGAGAAATGGATAACTGCCGTTGAAGCCTGCCAACTTTGAAGATGCGCTCGCCGCCGCCGCCGCCAAGACAGAAGCGAAGCTGGAAGCCCTGCTTCCGCCCCTGCCCGGCAATCGTCTGCAGCAAGCCATGCGCTATGCCAGCCTTGGCCAAGGCAAACGCCTGCGCCCTTTCTTTGTGTTGGAAAGCGCCAAGCTGCATGGCGCAGGCGAAGCCCGCGCCCTCAGCGTGGCGGCGGCACTTGAATTAATCCACTGCTACTCGCTCGTGCATGATGACTTGCCCGCCATGGACAATGATGACTTGCGCCGCGGTCATCCCACCACGCATCGAAAGTTTGATGAAGCCACAGCAATTCTGGCTGGCGATGCACTGCTCACGCGCGCCTTTGAAGTTCTTGCAGAGGCGGGAGAACCAGCCACCTTGATTGCCGCCCTGGCCCGCGCCTCTGGCCCGCAGGGCATGGTGGGCGGCCAGATGTTGGATATTGAGGCCGAGGCAA
>JAYTIG010000025.1:0-6642 GCA_043731995.1 Hyphomicrobiales bacterium | reverse complement strand
GGCTTTTTTTGGCACGTTCGTCTCCCTATGTGTTGACAGCGATGCTATATTCAAAGTTGAAGGGACGCAAAGTGACTTTGGAGGTTTTTTGAGATGATACGCAATTACATTCTCGGGGCGGCAGTGGCCCTTGGTCTGGCGGCTCCCGCTTTTGCAGACGCTGCTGTCTCCGGCCCTTACGGTGATTGGACTTTGAGCGACGGCCGGTTGACGGTGAAGGTCGTTTCCTGTGGCGCCAACCTCGTCTGCGCCAATGTCATCCGGCTCCAGGAACCCAATAATGGCGATGGCACGCCAAAGCTTGATCTCAAGAACAGAAATCCGGCCCTGCGCTCTCGCCATCTCATTGGCATGCCTGTGATCGAGGGCATGGCGCCGTCTGGGCCCAACATGTGGAAGGGGCAGATTTATTCCTCCGATGATGGCGACTATTACCGCGCCTATGCCACCGTTGAAGGCGATCATCTCAGCGTTAAAGGCTGTTGGTTTGTGATCTGCAAAGACTTGAACTTCACCCGCGCAAAATGAAAAAACGCGCCGCAGCCCTGAGTGTCGCCTTGCTGCTGGCCTTTGGCGGGCAGGTCCTGGCGGCGGGCCAGGGGTTGGACGCGTTACCTTTTGACAAGAAGTTGCAACTTGCCAAGGTGGGTGATCCTGATGCCCGCATGGCCGTTGCCGAAGCCTATGAAAAGGGCGATGGCGTCACGCTCTCGGCTGCCGATGCCGCCAAGTGGTATCGCGAAGCGGCCCTCAGTGGCAATATGGAAGCGCAGTTCCGTTTGGCCAAATTGGTCAGCAAGGGCGCGACGGGCCTCAAGTCCGACAAGCCGACGGCTTATAAGCTTTACCTCGCCGCGGCACAGAAGGGCCATGCGCCTTCACAGAATGAAGTGGGACTGATGTTGCAGAATGGCGCTGGTGTGCCCAAGGATGAGAAGGGCGCTGTAGAGTGGTATCGTAAAGCCGCTGGCCAGGGCCTGGCGACAGCGCAGAACAATCTTGGTGTGATGCTGCTCAACGCGCAAGGGGCGGAGCGCAATGTGGATGAGGCTTTCAAGTTTTTCACCCAGGCGGCAGAAAAAAATGATGTCTGGGGCCTCAATAATCTGGGGGCCATGTATCAGAAGGGTTGGGGCACGCCGATTGATCTCGACAAGGCCAAACTCAATTTCAAAAAGGCCGCTGAACTCGGCAATGAAACCGCCAAGGCCAATCTCGCCAAGCTGGAAGGCCCGGCCGTGCCCGCTGTAACAGTTCCCACTGATGCGCCGAAGCCCTGAAACACTCACCAAATATTAACCACGCTGCTTGACTTGGCCTTTACTTAGGCCGCGCAAAGCTCCTTCAAATTTTATGGAGTTTTCGCATGCGCGGCTCTCAATTCAAACTTGCATCAATTGGCCTGCTGACATTGATGCTCTCGGGCTGTTCCAGCCACGGCTCGCATCACGCGCATCACGGCTTTGCCAGTTCTTTCTTGGATCCTTTCGCGGGCAAGGGCAGCCCCATCTACCATGGCGCGCGAATTCCCTTCGGTGGCGGACAGTATCAGGTGGGCAATGCCTATGAGGTGGGGGGGCGCTGGTTCAGCCCACACGAACAGCCGGGCTATGATAAAGAGGGCACTGCCTCCTGGTATGGCGAGGCCTTTCACCGCCGCCGCACTTCCAATGGCGAATGGTTTGACATGAACACTTTGACGGCGGCCCATGCCACGCTGCCGCTGCCCTCTTATGTGCTCGTCACCAATCTGGAAAACAATCGTCAGGTGGTGGTGAGGGTGAATGACCGTGGGCCCTTTGTGGGCACGCGGGTGATTGATCTTTCCAAACGTGCCGCTGATGTTCTCGGCTACCGTGCTAACGGCAAGGCCCATGTGCGCGTGAAGCTGATCGGCCCGGCCCCATTGCAGGATTCGATGGAACATGTGGTGGCGATGAATGATGCCATGCACCAAGGGGCAGGGATGCGCCAGCTGGTGGCGATGTCGGGGGATACATCAGCGCAAGCGCCTGCAACGCAAGTTGCCCAGAACGACGACAACGCAGATATGCCGATGACTGATGCCAGCGCGCCAATGCCGCCGCCGCGTGCTGCCAAGCCAGGCCGTTTGCCATTCGCCATGGCCAGTGCGGCACAGCAGGCGGATTATGCGCCTGAGCCGCAAGTTCAACAGGCCTATGCGGTGCGCGTCGGCGTGTTCCATGATTTGGGCAATGCGCAAAGCGCCTATCAGGCGGTGGCCAGCTTCGGCCCTGCCAAGATTGTGCGGGCCGTGGGTGCCAATGGGCCGCTTTACCGCGTGGAAATGGGGCCACTCGACAATCGGGCGGATGCGGATTCAGCACTCACCACCGCGCAAGGCGCAGGCTTTGAAGACGCCAAGCTGGTGGCTGCTGAAACCATGCAGATTTCGATGCGATAACTCACTGCTCTGTAATTTGCCACGGGCCTGCCCTTCAGGCTAAGTGCGGGCATGAAACGCTTTGCTTTCGCCCTTAGCCTATTGCTCGCCGTAGCCGGTTCTGCGCGCGCGGGCGAAGTGTGGCTGGAAAACCTCACCTGGACTGAGCTTCGCGATGCTGTTGCAGGCGGCGCCACAACTGTGATCATTCCTGTTGGCGGCACCGAGCAGAGCGGCCCGCATCTGGCTTTGGGCAAGCACAATGCGCGGGTGAAATTTCTCGCTGAAAAAATTGCAGAACAAGCGGGCCAGATATTGGTGGCGCCGGTTATCGCCTATGTCCCGGAGGGGCAAATTGATCCGCCCACGGAGCATATGAAATTCCCCGGCACCATCAGCCTCTCTGATGCCACCTTCGTTCAAATGCTGGAACAGGCGGCGCGCTCGCTGCGCCATGCTGGGTTCACCCACGTCGTGATGATCGGCGATCATGGCGGCTATCAGAAGGATCTCACAGTCGCCGCCGCTACGCTCAACAAGGAATGGGGCGGCAAGGGCAAGGCACTGGCGCTCGCCGAATATTATGCGCTGGCGCAAGGCAGCTTTGATGAGGTGCTGCGGGCCAAGGGCTTCAAAGATGACGAGATTGGATCCCATGCAGCACTTGCAGATACGTCGCTCGAATTGGCCACTGCGCCGGAAGATGTGCGCCAGGACAGGCTGGCCGACCCTGCTTCCGCCAAGCCCGAAAATGGGGTCTATGGCGGCTCTCCGGCGCGTGCTTCGCCCACATTGGGGCAATCCGGCGTTGACCTGATAATCGCAGGCACGGTAAGGCAAATCCGCAATTTCCGGGGTGGCAACTAAATCATGAAATCGAGCTTTCTCTTTGGCTTGGCGCTGGCTGCCACGGTTGGTTCAACGCAGGCCGCCCAAGCCCCGGACATGAGCAACTGCTCCAATGCCGCGCTGGGCGCCGCCGCCTTTATTCTGGCGCCGCTGGAAACGCCCGACCCGGTGCCGCGTTGGGCCTCGGTGCCGGATGTGGCTCCGGCTACGCTGGTGGCTGATGCAACTGGCGAAACTGGTGCGGCCACCGCACCTGCCGATGCGCCCAAAGTTGATACGCCCGCAGACGTGCCCAAAACTGAAGCACCTGCCGAAGCTCCCAAAGCAGATGTTCCCGCCGATGCGCCAAAGCCTGACACAGCCGTAGATGCCCCCAAACCAGAAGCGCAAGCCGCAACACCTGCCGCGCTCAACATCTATAGCGAAACGGGCCCGGACAAATTGGCCCCTGCAACGTCCGGCGCGCTCACCCGGGTCTATGTGCCTAACCACACGTCCAATACTGTCACCGTGATTGACCCTGCCACACACAAGGTGATTGAAACCTACAAGGCAGGGCTTGGGCCGCAGCACATCATTCCTTCGTTTGATCTCAAAACCTTGTGGGTGGCCAACACCGCCAATCAAACCGTCCATGGCAGTGTTGCGCCGATTGATCCCACCACGGGCAAACTGGGCCAGCCCATTCCAGTGGATGATCCTTATAATATGTATTTCACGCCCGATGGTGCTGAGGCCATTGTGGTGGCCGAAGCTTACCGCAAACTGGATTTGCGTGATGCCCAAACCATGCAGCTCAAGTCCTCTATCCCCACGCCCATGTGCGAGGGGTTGAACCACGCGGATTACACTGCTGATTTCAAATATTTGATTTTCACCTGTGAGTTCGGCGGGGTGCGCTCGGGCCTCAAGGGGCAAGAGGCGCGCAAGAGTGGCGCTGGCGCCAGCCTTATCCGGGTGGATTTGAAGGCTGGCACGGTGGTGGATACGCTCACCTTTTCAATGCCCGGCATGCCGCAGGATATTCGCCTCTCGCCCGATGGCAAAACTTTCTTCGTGACAGACATGATCAATGACGGCGTGTTCCTGGTGGATGCTGACACGTTCAAGGAGACGGGCTTCATCACCACGGGTAAGGGCGCGCACGGCCTCAATGTCTCGCGTGATGGAAAATTTCTCTATGTGGCCAACCGTGGCTCCAACCGCATGCCAGACAGGGGCGGGGGCCCGGGCAGTGTGTCGGTGATCAATTTTGAAACTCATGCCGTTGAGCACACCTGGATGATTCCTGGCGGCGGCAGCCCCGACATGGGCAACGTGACGCTGGATGGCAAAGAGTTGTGGCTGTCTGGCCGCTATGACGGGCAGGTCTATGCCATCAACACCGAGAATGGCGACGTGACCAAGATCAATGTGGGCGTGGAACCACATGGCCTGACGCTGTGGCCGCAGCCGGGAAGGTATTCACTGGGGCACACAGGGAATATGCGGTGAAGGGAGATGTAGTCGCAGAACCCGAGCCCCTTGACCGAAAATAAAATGCATCGTCATCTGAACCCTGTGGCCGTGGTCCGTCACCGAAGCATCCTGCTCCGTCACCCCTGCGGGGGCAGGGGCCTAGCTTAAGCTGGATCCCGGCCTTCGCCGGAATGACGGATTGTTTGGGGTGTCGAGATTGCAGCGTGGGGATGAATTGCTGCGCCGCGCCTATTCAACCGCGCAAAACACATTTTGACGTACGCCCCTCAAAATTCTTGCATTTGTCATCAAGCCTGCTCATAAGCGCTGCCATTCCCATAATTGGAGCCAAACCCATGACCGCCATTCTCGACATTCACGCCCGCGAAATTCTCGACAGCCGTGGCAACCCCACTGTTGAAGTGGATGTGACGCTTGAAGACGGCTCCTTCGGCCGTGCAGCTGTTCCATCGGGCGCATCCACGGGTGCCCATGAAGCCGTAGAGCTGCGCGATGGCGACAAGGCCCGGTATCTCGGCAAGGGCGTTGCCAAAGCCGTGGCCGCCGTCAATGGCGAGATTTTTGAAGGCCTCATCGATTTCGATGCGGAAGACCAGATCGCGCTGGACCGCGCCATGATCGCCCTGGACGGCACGCCCAACAAGGCGCGTCTCGGTGCCAATGCCATTCTCGGTGTGTCCCTCGCCACCGCCAAGGCCGCGGCCAATGCGGCTGGCCTGCCCCTCTACCGCTATGTGGGTGGCGCTGCCTCGCGCATACTGCCGGTGCCGATGATGAACATCATCAATGGCGGTGTGCATGCTGACAACCCGATCGACTTTCAGGAATTCATGATCATGCCGGTTGGTGCCGAGAGCTTCAAGGAAGCGCTGCGTTCAGGCGCTGAAATTTTCCACACGCTGAAGGGCGCGCTCAAGAAGGCCGGCCACAACACCAATGTGGGCGATGAGGGTGGCTTTGCGCCCAATCTGCCCTCGGCTGAAGCGGCACTGGATTTCGTGATGACGGCGATTGAAAA
This sequence comes from Hyphomicrobiales bacterium, assembly GCA_043731995.1. Lineage (GTDB taxonomy): Bacteria > Pseudomonadota > Alphaproteobacteria > Rhizobiales > Aestuariivirgaceae > Aestuariivirga. The sequence goes on along the minus strand of JAYTIG010000025.1, from coordinate 892 downwards.
AGCCGGTTACAAGCCGGGCGTTGATGTCTATCTCGCCATGGATTGCGCGGCCACTGAGTTCTTCAAGAAGGGGGCTTACGTCTATGAAGGCGAAGGCAAGACACGGTCGATTGACGAACAGGTGGATTACATCGCCAAGCTGGCCGCCAGCTATCCAATCATTTCTGTGGAAGATGGCTTCTCGGAAGATGATTGGGATGGCTGGAAGAAAATCACCGACAAGATTGGCAAGAAGGTTCAGCTGGTGGGCGATGACCTGTTCGTCACCAACACTACGCGCTTGTCCAAGGGCATCAAGAGTGGCACGGCCAATTCCATTTTGGTGAAAGTGAACCAGATCGGCTCGCTTACCGAAACTTTGGAAGCCGTGGAAATGGCGCATAAGGCAGGTTACACCGCAGTGATGTCACACCGTTCGGGCGAGACAGAGGATTCCACCATTGCTGATCTCGCGGTCGCCACCAATTGCGGACAGATCAAGACGGGTTCTCTGGCGCGCTCTGACCGGTTGGCCAAGTACAACCAGCTTCTGCGCATTGAAGAAGAACTGGCCAACCAAGCGGTTTATGCCGGACGTTCGATTCTCAAGGGTTGATCACACAGTTTGACGGGCTTGCCGCAGGGCAGGTCCGTCATTGATTTTCCAGTGCGCTCGTAGACGATGCAGATGGGCTGACCTGTGCTGGCCGGGTGATGGTTACCGCAAGGCCGCCCAGATCAGAGCGGCCATAGCGAATATGCAGGCCGTAGGACTCCGCCAATTCGCGCACGATGGAAAGGCCAAGGCCATGGCCGGGGCGCGATGAATCGAGCTTCAGGCCGCGTTGTTCGATTTCATGCAGCTGTTCTGCTGCAACGCCGGGGCCATCATCTTCTATGCATAGAATTGTAT
>JAYTIG010000024.1:0-6671 GCA_043731995.1 Hyphomicrobiales bacterium | reverse complement strand
CGATCTGGCCCTGTTGCACGGCCACGGCCGGAATGGTGACAGCGCCAGCAATGGTTCCATATTCCACTTCAATGCCCACGCGCTCGCCGGGCCAGAGGGTGAGCTTGTCATTGCCGACATCAGCGGCCATGGCGATGGTGCCGGATGAGGCATCCACACTGGAATCGATGAAGGTGAGTTTGCCGGTATCCAGCAATTCCTTGCCGCCTGAAGCATAAACCCGCACAGTGATATCACTGGCAGAAGGGTCGTTGCTGTCTGCCATCTTCGAACGCAGCGCGGGCAGCACTTGCTCTGGCAGGCGGAAATTGGACTTGAGCGGTTTCATTTGTGTGATGGACATCAAGCCAGCGCCGGTGATGTTGTTGGCTGTGACCAGTGCTCCGGGCATGGCAGCGATGGTGCCCAGCTTGCCATCAAAGGGTGCGGTGATCTTGGCAAATTCAAGCTGCAAACTGTCGGCATCAATCACGGCCTTGTCGGCATCCAGAACTTGCAAGGTTGATTTCTGCGCGGCGATGGCATTGTCGACATCCGCCAAATTGCCGGCATTGCGTGCGGCCAGGGTTTGAGCGCGTTGCAATTGGATATCGTTATTGGCAAGAACGGCTTGATCCTTGGCCAAGGTTGCTTCGTCTTTGGCCAGCGTGGCTTGCAGCGTGCGATCATCCAGCACGATCAGAATGTCGCCCTTTTTTACATATTGCCCTTCCTGCACCTTTACCTCGGTGATTTGACTGGCGATGCGGGCATTGATGGTGACAATTTGCGGCGAGGCCATGGTGCCATAGCTGCGCTCAATCAGCGGGAAATCCTTAGGCGCGGCCGCAGCCAGTTTCACAGCGATGGGGATGGCAGTGCGCTTGGCGCCTGCGGCCGGGGCCTTCTGGGCAGCCGTACCGGCATCTGCGCCCGCAGCGGTTTGCTGTTGGGGGTGCACGAGATTTAGCAGTTGCTGGCCGACACCATATTTCCACTGGGCGAAACCAAGGCCCGCCAGAACCACAACCCCCAGAGCCAATTTTACGCCGCGTTGCATTGGTACCCCATTCTGTTTCTTATTGTTGCATAGCAACAATAGAGACGGAGCTTAACTTGCAATTCCGTCACTATTACGTCCTTACGCCGAATTGATCTGGCGCAGGGCATGGCTGCATTTTTGCCTTGACACATACCGACTGGTTGGTAATGTCCTTGGCATGAATGCGCGCCCCACTTTGCAAAAGCGGGAGACATCTGCCCGTATCAGGCTGCTTGGCGCTGCCCTGAAGCTGGTGCGTGAACAAGGCTACGATGCCACCTCGGTGGATAGCCTATGCCACGCCGCAGGTGTGACCAAAGGGGCCTTCTTCCATCATTTTGCCAGCAAGGAAGAACTCGGCGTTGCGGCCACGCAGTTCTGGACGCAAGTGACATCGCGAGTTTTCGCCGAGGCCGATTACCACCGGTTTGAAGACCCGCTGGATCAACTCATTGGCTACGTAGATTTTCGCATTCAGCTTTTGCAAGGCCGAAGCCTGGCCGAATGCACCTGCCTTCTGGGCACAATGGCGCAGGAGAAATTTGAATCAAGCCCCGCCATTCGCGATGCCTGTTTCGAGGGCATTCACATTCATGCCACAGAAGTCGCGAAGATGATCATTGCGGCCAAGATGCGCCACGCACCGCAAGCAACGTGGGGCGCTGAGAGTCTTGCCCTTTATACGCAGAGCGTCATTCAAGGCGCGTTTGTTTTGGCCAAGGCGAAAAATGATGTGGCACTGGCAGCGGACATGATCCGCAATTTGCGGCGTTACATCGAACTTCTGTTTCATCATGCCAAGGAGGATTGATTTTTGCGATGAAGCTTTATTACTCCAAGAATTCAAATCCGCGATTGGCCGTTGCCGTTGCGCGGTATCTCAATTCGCCAGTGGAATTTGTTGCGGCCGATCCGCAGCATCCGGCAAATAAAGAGGCATTCAAGGTTCTCAATCCCAATGCCCTGGTTCCGGTTTTGGAGGAAAATGGCAAGACGCTTTGGGAAGCGGATGCGATTGCCTGCAGACTGTCGGCCATGGCAAAATCCGATTTTTGGCGGGTGGGTGAGGCGCAGCCGGAGATGATCCGATGGATCAGTTGGGCCACGCATCATTTGAGTCGTGCGGCTGATCCCCTGTATTTCTTCCGCGTGGTGTGGCCCACTTTCATGAAGGAAGCGCCACCACAAGGCAAGCTGGATGAGGGGCTGAAGAATTTCGTCCAACACGCGGCGGTGTTGGATCACTATCTGGCCAATCGCCAATGGCTTGTTGATGACCGCGTGTCTTATGCTGATTTCAGGGTGGCCACGTTTCTGCCGTTTGCTGAGAAGGCCCAAATTCCATTGTCAGATTTTCCAAATATGTTGCGCTGGCATACCCAATTGATGGATTTCCCCGCCTGGCGCACACCCTTCGATGGACTGGAAAAATAACCCAAGGAGTGAGCCATGACCAAGATGCAAAATCCATTTATCTGGTATGACCTGATGACACCGGATGTTGAAGGCGCAAAGAAATTTTACAGTGACGTGGTCGGTTGGAATTTCACAGACCAGCCACCTGCCTATCATATGGCCAATGTCGGCAAGGCCGGTGTTGGCGGTATCATGGAAACGCCGCCGGAACTCAAGGGTATGCCGCCTTTCTGGTCTGGCTATATCTACGTTGACGATGTGGATGCGGCCTGTACCAAAATCAAAAAGCTGGGTGGCAAAGTGCACCGCGAACCCTGGGATATTCCCGGCATTCTGCGCATGGCGGTGGTCGCGGATCCGACTGGGGCCAATTTCAACATCATGAAGCCCTTCATGGCCGACCCGCCTGAGCGCGTGAAAGAAGGCTCACCCGGCACCATTGGCTGGCGTGAAGGGCATGTTGGTGATCTTGGTGCTGCATGGAAATTCTATTCTGAAATGTTCGGCTGGACCAAGGGCACCGCGATGCCAATGGGCGAGATGGGCGACTATCAATTGTTCCAGATCGACGGCAAGGATGTGGGCGGCATGATGGAGAAGATGGATGCGATGCCCATGCCCATGTGGGCCTATTACTTCATGGTGGATGGCATTGATAAGGCCGTCACCCGCCTCACCAAGGCTGGCGGCAAAATCGCCAATGGCCCGATGGAAGTTCCTGGCGGGCAATGGATGGTGAATGCCATCGACCCGCAGGGTGCATTCTTCTCGCTGCTTTCCAACACGAAATAGACGAGAATCTTTTGCCCTTCGCACTCAACCTTCACCGTGTGCTGAAAGCGCCGGTCAGAGATATCACGCCATGAGGAAACTCAGCTCTTTTCTGATGATGTCGCTTGATGGCGTGGTGGAGGCGCCGCACACATTTGTGCGGCAGGGCCTGTATGAAGATATCCCTGAACTCATCCGCGAAACCGTTGCGGAGCAGGACGCAGTGCTTTTGGGCCGGAAACAATATGATGAATGGTCGGGCTATTGGCCCAGCTCGAACATTCAGCCCTTTGCGGATTTCATCAACAAAACGCCAAAATTCGTGGTGAGCCGGACATTGAAAGAAGTTCAATGGAATGCCTCGACACTCATTCGTCAAGACATGATGGCTGCGGTGGCCGAGCTCAAGTCGCGGTCGGGCAAGGCGATTGGTGTGCATGGCAGCATCAGCCTGGTTCAATCTCTTCTTTTGGCAGGTGCATTGGATGAAATGCGTTTTATCCAGTTCCCAGTGATCGCTGGAAATGGCCGCCGGCTTCTGGAACATGCGCAAGATCCTGTGCAATTGGATCTGAAACTATCGCGGCAGACAAAATCCGGATTGCAGTATTTGGTTTACAAGAAACATGTTTGAAACTGGTGCAGATTTTGATCCATCCGGCACCGCGAAATAGGAGGACCACATGCCCTACACCCTCGACTTTCACCGCGTCTTGAAGGCTCCACCGGCGCGGATTTACAAAGCCTTTCTCGATCCCGCGGCCTTGGCGAAGTGGATTCCACCTGCAGGCTACACCTGCACGGTGCATCATATGGAGCCACACGTGGGTGGCACATTCAAAATGTCATTCACTGAGTTTGACTCCGGCAATGGGCATTCATTCGGCGGCACCTATCTTGAACTCGTGCCGGGTGAGAAGTTGGTTTACACCGACAAGTTTGATGACCCGAATTTGCCAGGCGAATTGAAGGTGACGGTGCTGCTGAAAAAAGTGATGTGCGGCACTGATCTTTCCATCACCCAAGAAGGCATTCCGGATGTGATACCGCAGGAGATGTGCAATCTCGGTTGGCAGGATTCACTTGTGCAACTGACGCAGTTTGTTGAGATGGGTGCGCCCATGGGACAGGGGTGAAGCCATGGCCGTTGAACACTATCAAGGCGGCTGCCAGTGTGGCGCGGTGCGTTATGCCGTCGACGTTGATCTTGCCTCGACGGTGACATGCAACTGTTCACGCTGCCAAAGGCTGGGATCGGTTCTCGCCTTCACAACGGAGGACAAATTCAAGCTGCTGCGAGGCAAAGACCATCTCACCGAATATCTGTTCAACAAGGGCGTCATCCACCACTTGTTCTGCAAGGTTTGCGGGATTGAGAGCTTTGCGCGTGGCACGCCACCCAATTCCAACAAATTGTTTGTTGCCATCAACGCCAACTGCCTCGATGGCGTTGAGCCGCGGCAACTGAGTTCCCGCCATTTTGATGGCAAGTCAGTCTAGGAGTTTGCAGATGGAAAAAACCGCGACCACACTGTGGTTTGACAAGGACGCCGAAGCCGCCGCCGAACACTATGTGAAAGCCATTGCGGGCTCCAAGATCAGTGGGGTTGAGCGTTATGGCAAGCAAGGGCCGGGGCTGGAAGGCACGGCCATGCTGGTGTTTCTCGAACTCGCCGGCCGGCCCTTCATGCTGCTCAATGGCGGGCCGCGGTTCACGCCCAATGAGGCCGTGTCTTTCACCATCTATGCTGAAGACCAGAAGGAAGTGGATTTCCTGTGGAAGCACATGAGCGAAGGCGGCAGCACCAGCATGTGCGGCTGGCTGAAGGACCGCTGGGGCTTTTCCTGGCAGATTGTGCCCAAGCGCTTTGTGGAACTGATGATGACAAGCCCGACCGATGCCAAGGGCCGCGTGTTCGGCGCCATGATGCAGATGACGAAGTTTGAGATTGCGAAATTGGAAACTGCGGCGAAGGGGTAACTACCCCATCACGCCCGGCGCCTCATATCCTGTGCGTTCCACATATTCCGTATAGCCGCCACCATATTGGTGGATGCCTTCGGGGGTGAGCTCGAGCACGCGGTTTGAAAGGGCCGCGAGGAAGTGGCGGTCGTGGCTGACGAAAAGCATGGTTCCTTCATATTCACCCAAAGCCTTGATCAGCATTTCCTTGGTCAGGAGATCGAGGTGGTTGGTGGGCTCGTCAAGCACGAGGAAATTCGGCGGATCGTAAAGCATCTGCGCCATCACAAGGCGCGCCTTTTCGCCGCCTGAAAGCATACGGCACTTCTTCTCCACGTCATCGCCGGAGAAACCGAAAGCGCCTGCGAGATTGCGCAGTGAACCTTGCGTGGCCTGCGGGAAGGCGTGTTCCAGCGATGCAAACACCGTGTGTTCACCATCGAGCAATTCCATCGCGTGTTGCGCGAAGTAGCCCATCTTTACAGATGCGCCGATGGCGACGCTGCCCTGATCTGGTTCGGCGGCACCCGCAATCAGTTTCAGCAGGGTGGACTTGCCCGCACCATTGATGCCCATGAGGCACCAGCGTTCCTTGCGGCGGATTTGAAAATCGAGATCGGCATAAATGTTGCGCGCTCCATAAGACTTGTGAACCTTGGCAAGGCTCACCACATCTTCGCCGGAGCGTGGGGCGGGTGCAAAATCAAAAGCTACGGACACGCGGCGCCTGGGTGGCTCCACACGGTCAATCTTTTCCAACTTCTTCACGCGGCTTTGCACTTGTGCGGCATGCGAAGCACGGGCCTTGAAGCGTTCAATGAATTTCAGCTCCTTGGCCAACATGGCCTGCTGGCGCTCAAATGACGCCTGCTGCTGTTTCTCGGCCAGTGCGCGCTGCTGTTCATAGAATTCATAGTCGCCAGAATAAGTGGTGAGTTCGCCGCCATCAATTTCAACAATCTTGGTGACGATGCGGTTCATGAACTCGCGGTCATGGCTGGTCATCACCAAAAGTCCTTCATAGTCGTGAAGGAAGTGTTCCAGCCAGATCAGGCTTTCCAAATCGAGATGGTTGGAAGGCTCGTCCAGCAGCATGGCATCGGGGCGCATCAGCAGAATGCGGGCCAGGGCCACGCGCATTTTCCAGCCGCCGGAGAGTTTGCCAACGTCACCGTTCATCATCTCCTGGCTGAAACTGAGGCCGGCCAAGACTTCACGTGCGCGGGCTTCTTGCGCATAGCCATCCAGCTTTTCGAAATGCGCCTGAACTTCGCCATAGCGCGTGATGATCTCATCCATCTCGTCCATGCGCGCGGGGTCGGCCATTGCGTCTTCCAGCGCTTTGAGCTCTGTGGCCACGGCACTGATGGGGCCAGCACCTTCCATCACCTCGGCCACTGCGCTGCGGCCCGCCATTTCGCCCACGTCCTGGTTGAAATAGCCAATGGTGATGCCGCGATCGATTGAAACCACGCCCTCATCGGGTTCTTCGCGCCCAGA
>JAYTIG010000023.1:0-2511 GCA_043731995.1 Hyphomicrobiales bacterium | reverse complement strand
ACAGACGACAACGTCGAAACTCGGATTGGGGGCTAGTTGGTTTGACATATGCATCCCGCTTCATGGCCGCAACGGCTTGAGGTGTTTCAAGGCAACGCGCCCGCGAATAACGGCAGTTCCCTTGTAAAGCAACGGCCATTACTTTCCTTGATTTGAACCCTTCGGTTCAATGCAAAAGCGATTTCCCCAAAGCAAGTGTTTGAATTTCGGCGGCTTCACTGTCAGCTTCCGCGCGACAATGCAACGCCGATGACAGCATCTCCGTGACCAAACCCCTTATTCTCGTTGACCCAATACAGCGCATGCTCAATCACATTTGCGACCCGGCTACGCGCCCAAATTTGAAGGTCTGGGCCGCGTCGTGGGCCATGATTCTGGTGCCATGCCCGACGACATGATTGAGCCACACCTGCCCGACGTTTCAATTCTTGCGGGACAAACGCGGATGGACACCGCAAGATTAAAGCGCGCCCGAAAGCTCAAAGCGATCATCAATGTCGAGACCAATTTCACCGACAACATTGACTACGAATACTGTTTTGCCAATGGCATCCATGTCCTGACGCCGGGTTCGGCATTCGCACATGCCATTGCAGAATCTGCGCTCGGAATGGCCATTGACCTGGCGCGAGACAGTGGCGCGTTCCCGCAGCAAGCCAGTTTCCGTTGCTTAGACCCTTTCAGCCTTTGGCACCGCCGAAGATGGCGCTGCGGACGATGGAGTTGCTGGTCACTGAATCTTGCAGTTGAATGGCTTTCAATAGGCGGGAATTGCCGCGAAGGCGCTCCACAACCGCGCGCAATGATTCAACCATCGCGATATTGGCTTCGCATTCGGCAATCGGATCCATGGCAGTGATATCTGGGAAGGTATCAAAATATATGGCGCGGTCATAGTTCATTTGGTCCAGCACATAAAGCAACTCAATCGTCTGTATGGGATGGACCATACCCACCATCAAGCCATCATCGCGCTTGCCATAGCCATCGTTGAGGTGAACCCCAAAAAGCTTTGCACTGCGGGCCGTGAGAGCAGCAGCGAAGGCAGGCATTTCGTCAGCGTAGAGCACGTGCGCAAAGTCCAGCGTTACACCAATATTCTTGCGACCGATCTGGCTGATCGCCAGCAGGGTGGTGCCGATATCTGGCATCAGGCTGAAACTGCGCGGCTCATTCGGTTTGTATTCGATACTTATCTCAGTAGTGAGATCGTGATCGGCAATTTCCGCCAAGGCCTCCAGCGTTTGGTCCCACAGCTTGGCGTATTCAACCTGGAAGGAATAATCAAAGCCGTCTTGCCCCATCCACAAGGTCATGAGCGAGCCACCCAATTCAAGCATGGTGTCGATGCCGCGCTTGGTTTGATCAATCGCTATGCGCCGCAGGGCAGGATCAGGATTGGTGAAGGCCCCCAACTTGAAACCCGGCTCGCTATAATAACGCATGGCAAAGCCGTTGACGGAAAGGCCCAGCTCACCGAGCGTTGACTTCAACTCGGTAGTTGTCACGCCGATGCAGTGGTCCGGGTAATTTAAATCAACGGCGCTGAGGCCTTTGACCATGGCGGCCCGCTGCAACAAGCCCAAGACGCCGGGGCGGAAGTCTGCCTTGCCCTCAATCTTGGTTCCCTTGAAAGAGTTCAAGCGGGCGGCATAGTGGTTCTTGCTATTGCGGCGAAGGGTTCTCATTGCTGCCGGTCCTACGCGTTGATGACGCCCTTGCGGATGATAAAACATCCGTATGGCCCAGGATCAGACGTTCGCACAATGGCAAACGATTGTTTGGCAGCCGCATAGAAATCAAACCGCTCGTACGCGCCCATGTTCACGGGCCTGCCTTGGCTCTCGTCCAGCAACTGCTGCATTGCCGCGAAGATCGGCACCACGCCATCAGCGTCACTCACAACGCGCATCCGCATCACAGGTTGTTCGATAAAATCATCCAAAGGCATCAGCGCGAGAATGGCCTTGGTCAGGGCCGGAATCTTGCACCCTGTCACGCTGATCAATCTGCCATAGGTGGTTTCATTGGCGATGGTCTCTGCCGGATGGTTGACATCGCAGACGACAATGTCGTCACCATGGCCCATCAACATCAACACATGCAGCAATTCCGCCGAGATGATGGGATCAACGTGGCGCAGCATTGTAAATCTCCTTCAAGGCCATTCAGGAACGGGTTCAAGTCGCCACGAAATTTTGGCACCGAAAATACATCATTGTTCATTTTACGCGATGCAGCATCCCACCTGCGCGGGCGTGGCTTGTGAAGCCAAGCCGTTTGACAATATAAGGAGTTGCACTAACCTTGCTTCAAAAAGGGTGGAAGATGGCTTCAGTTGACATCACAGAAGTGCGCAAGTCGTATGGATCACAAGCGGTCATTCACGGCGTGAACGTGACCATCAAGGATGGCGAATTCGTCATTCTGGTCGGGCCTTCGGGCTGCGGAAAATCCACGCTGTTGCGCATGATTGCAGGATTGGAGCCGATTACCGGCGGCCAGATTTCA
>JAYTIG010000022.1:0-2518 GCA_043731995.1 Hyphomicrobiales bacterium | reverse complement strand
CCATCCGCAGGCTTTCGGCTGCCGCAGACCGCGTGCGCCGCGGCATCAATCACAGCCGCGTGGAAATCCCGGATTTCACCTCAAGGCGCGACGAGATTGGCCAGCTTTCGGGTTCGCTGCGTCACATGACCCAAGCACTCTACAATCGCATCGCCGCAATCGAGGCCTTTGCTGCGGATGTGGCGCACGAACTCAAGAACCCGCTCACGTCCATGCGAAGTGCGGTTGAAACTTTGCATTATGCCAAGACGGACGAACAACGCGGCAAACTGATCGAGATCGTGGTGCATGACGTGCAACGCATGGACAGGTTGATCTCGGATATCTCTGATGCCTCGCGCCTTGATGCTGAACTGGCGCGCGCCGAAGTTCAGCCGATCGACTTTGCAAGATTGCTGCAGAACATTGTGGAACATGCCAATGACACTGCCAAGCCCGGTGCGGCTCCAGTGCAATTGCTGGTCACCGAACCAAAGGCAAATCCCAACGCCTTCATGATTTTGGGCCATGACTCGCGATTGGGCCAGGTGTTGCGCAATTTGATCGACAACGCGCGCTCTTTCACAGCACCGGGAACATTGCTCACCATTCGTCTGCGCCGCGTTGGTGATGAGGTGGAAGCGCGCGTGGAAGATCACGGCCCCGGCATCAACCCTGAAAATCTCGAAAGGATTTTCGAACGCTTTTACACGGACAGGCCGGGGCAGAGTTTCGGTGGCAATTCCGGTCTCGGCTTGGCAATTTCACGGCAGGTGATGGAAGCACACAAAGGCCACATCTGGGCCGAGAACCGTTTTGGCAAAGCCGGTGTTGAAGGCCACAAACCGGTTCTGGGCGCCCGTTTTATCCTGCGGCTCCCGGCTATGCCCGCAGACTGGAAGGCCGAAGCATGACTCTGGTTCACGCCAGCTGTGTTGCCTTTGGTGATGTCGGCATTCTCATTCGCGGAAAGTCCGGTTCCGGCAAGTCCAGTCTTTGCCTGCGCTTGATTGATGGTGCGGGCTTTGGCCTTGGTGGCAATGCCTTGCGGGCAGAACTCGTCGCTGATGATCAGGTTGAACTTTCGCTCCGCGGCGAAACCCTGTTTGCCGCCACGCCAGCGGCCCTGGCGGGAAAGCTCGAAATTCGTGGCCTTGGCATCGTCAGCCTGCCCTATCGTCGTGAAGTGGTGCTGCGTCTCGTTGTTGATCTCCTGCCGGCTTCAGATATTGAACGCCTGCCGGGTGCTGCACAACAAAGAACGGTGGTGGCGGGCGTGGGTTTGCCTTGCCTCGCACTTGATGCCACCGAGGCGGTTTCAGCGGCGCGGCTGCGTGCGGCGCTTCGCCATTTTGGCGTGCTCTAAAATGCTTCTTTTTTCAGTTAATTTGATTTAGACAAGGCGTCCTTTAATGAAGTTGAACATGATGTTTCGGGCCACATACAAATGATCGGGCTGGTGCTTGTAACGCACGGGCGCCTCGCTGATGAATTCATCCATGCGATGGAGCATGTCGTCGGTAAGCAAAGCCAGATTGAGGCTGTTTGCATCGGGCCGGATGACAAGATGGATATCCGTCGCAATGACATCGCCGCCGCCATCGGCCGCGCCAACAGCGGAGAGGGGGTCATCATTCTCACTGACATGTTTGGTGGCACGCCGTCCAATCTGTCAATTTCGCTTCTGGAAGAAGGCCGCGTGGAAGTGGTGGCCGGGCTCAACTTGCCCATGCTGGTAAAACTGGCCCGCGTGCGCAAGGATTTCAATTTGCACAAGGCTGCTGCTGCCGCCCAGGATGCTGGCCGCAAATATATCAATATCGCAAGCCAGGTTCTGCAGGGGGAATAATGGCCAGCGTGCGCCGGGAATTTCCCATCATCAACCAGCGTGGCCTGCACGCGCGCGCCTCCGCCAAATTCGTGAAATGTGCCGAAGGCTTTGATGCTCAAATCCAGGTGAGCAAGGACGGCATGAATGTGCCGGGCACATCGATCATGGGGCTCATGATGCTGGCCGCCAGCATGGGCACCAGGATTGATGTGGAAGCCTCTGGCCCTCAGGCCGAAGTGGCACTCAATGCGCTCGAAGCGCTGGTGGCCTCAAAGTTCGACGAGGATTAAAGCGTGTCCCGCCAAAGTGCAGGGCGGTTTGGCGGCGGGGACATGCCCAGCAAAAGGCATTCAGCGCGTTTGAGGCGTGCTGAATGAGTGCGGAAGGGCCAGTCTGGAAGCCGGATGGACGCCAATCCGAAACCGCCGCTGGCATCCAGCGTGGTGTGGCCCGCCTGTTGCGCGCCCATGATTATGTGCTTCTGACCGAATTCACCATTGCCTCCGGCCGCCGCGCTGATGTGATCGGCCTTTCACCGGCAGGGCAAATCTGGATCATTGAAATCAAGTCTTCGGCTGCGGATTATTTTGCAGACAGCAAGTGGCATGAATATCTTGAATTCTGCGATCGTTTTTCCTTCGCCATTCCGCCGGACATGGATCAGGGTCTGATCCCGGAAGCTGCCGGCCTGATCGTGGCAGACCCTTA
>JAYTIG010000021.1:0-6708 GCA_043731995.1 Hyphomicrobiales bacterium | reverse complement strand
GGCGATGATTGATGAGACCGTGGTGGACAGCCGTTTGATTGAATATCGATTTGCACAATCACACCCGCAGGGCGGCGAACTTGTCGCTTGTGTGCTGGTGGATGTGTTGATCGACGGGCTGTCGCTCATCTATTCCTTCTTTGACCCTGGCATTTCTGAACACAGCCTTGGCACATTCATCATTCTCGACAGCATCCTGCGCTGCCAGCGCCTGAAGTTGCCCTATCTTTATATGGGCTATCTGGTGCAGGGCTCGCGCAAAATGGCTTACAAGGCCAGATTTCTCCCGCAGGAGCGCCTTTCAACTTCGGGTTGGAAACTCGTTGCTCAAACTTAAAATTGTTCCGATTTTAATAAATTCGCGCTAGGATTCGGCCGGGACCGGAATTTTAGTGCGGGGGAAACATGCCTTCGGGCCGCGGATTGAGAAACCCTTTGGGCGTGGCCCATATGGCGGTGCGCTTGGAGTCTGCCCTCCTCAGCCAGGGTCTGACCGTCAAAGCCAGCAGCGACATGCAAACTTTTGCCAAGGTCAAAATGAAGGCCCGGAACCAGCCGCTTGGCCCGATGCATGATCCGGATGTTTGTGATTTTTCGGCCGAGCGGGCGTTTTGGATGGCGCTGGAAAATGCCGATGGCAGTTGCGTTGGCCTGCAGGCTTTTCGCTGCGATTTCGTGGATATCAGCTTGGCGGAGTGGTGCACCAATTACATGATTGGGGTCTATATGCGGCGCAATGAGCTGATGGTGCCTGCCCATGCCAAACCTCCTGCAGGCAGCATTGCCGAAAGGCTCAAAGGCAAGCTGGTCTATCATGGCGAACTCTGGGTCGATCCGCAGAACAAGGGGGCCAACGCGGTTGACCTTTTTACCAAGCTCGGTTCCTACACCGCTTTGATGAAATGGGCGCCAGACGCAATCTGGGCTTTGACGAAGCAGCGCTTGGCCGCGCGCGGCATGATGGGGCGCTTCAATTTCTCCACCGTCGAACGCGGCTTTCTGCGTTGGGCCATTGCCTCGGACGGGATTGATCCAGTGGAATACCTTGCGGTGGCTGAGCGGCAGTTCCTCGAACAGGCCGTGGAAGAAGATCTCACCTCAGGGCCTTTTGCCGACTTTGTGGAAGATCCTGCCGTTTATAATGCGGAGGATGCGCTGTTGCCACATTCCAGCCTGTCGATACCCTAGAGCATGGCGCTAACAAGTGGACTCACTTGTGAGTAAAAAGGCGCGGCAAAGCAATTAATCAGAGCATCCGCCGCTCTGGCTTGGCCTTAAATAACCTTGAAATTGATCTTGGCTGCGTCGGCGATGACTTTCACGCCAAAAGTCTTGCCGTTGTGAAGTTGCGGCAGGATCAACCGGTGATATGGAACCCAATGCACCTGATTGTTGGAGAGGCGCAACGCAGCCAGCACATGATCAGTACGCGGCCGGCCGGTGTTCAGCACTTCACGATAGCCTTCGCTGACAGCCTCGCTGAATGAGCCCGTAGACTGGTGGGCAAAGGAACTGTCCGACTGGCCGTAAAGCCTGCCCATGAGAGAGCGGGCCCCGACACGATCCACCACAAAGCGCTCGGTGTTTTGCTCAAAGGTGCAATCGACAGAAAAGTCTTCAGGTGGCGAAGTGCTGGTGAGGCAATGCTGGATGAGCGAAGACAGTTCCTTTTCCTGCGTCGCCACTTTCTGCACAAAGGTGCGCACCGGGAAATGTCTGTCACCGCGTGAAATGATGGCATCGATGCGCGCGGCCGCTTCAGCGGCACTTGTGTAGAATTCCTCAAACCAGCCTGAAGCGAAAAAACGCAGCACGTAAGGTCCGCGCGCGCTGCGAAGCCAATCCAAAACCACAAACAGGGAAGCGATGCAGGGCGTTTGCACATGCCATTTCACCTCGGTGCCAATGTCACCCGTGGTGAGGCGCACTTCGCCTGCGTCAAGGCGTTTGCGCTCTTCCAGTACGGACAAGGCAGCCGCATCATCGCTGACACGTTGCAAGATACCATTGTCGACCCAATATCTCGTTGCCTTCATTTAACCGTCCGAAAGTGATTTTAGATACTACCCTCTAAGGTAGCAAATCACTACAGTTTACAACTTTCAAGACCAGCCCCCCGGCCATAGCAACAGTTGGCTGTAGCAGCGATTGGTGAATTCGGATTTAAGGGTGCCTAGCTTGTGAAACGATTGTTCTTGGGAAAGCCGCGCGGTGGTAAACGGCCAGCCTGAGCGCGTTCACCAATCCATTCGCCCAAATCAGACACGTTCCAGTTGCGGCCAGAAGCGTCAGTCCAGGCAATGCCATCTGCCAATTTAAAGGCCCGTGCATCTGAAAGCCCGCCATCCTTGAATTTCTGCAACCGCACGCCCTTGCCGCGTGACATCTCCGACAGCTCGCTGATCTTGAAAATCAACATCTTGCGGTTGTCCCCGATTGCTGCGACGTGATCTGCACCGGGCGGAATTTCCGAGCACACCAGCGCCTCTACCGGTGCCTTGACGTTGAGCACCTGTTTGCCTTTGCGCGTGGTGGCCACACATTCATCAGACGGCACGATAAAACCATCGCCATCGGTTGAGGCAACCAGCAGACGCGTGGCCGGCACATGGGTGAAAAGCGCCACGATGGCATCTGCGGCATCCATATCTGCCATCAACCGCACCGGCTCACCATTGCCGCGGCCGCCCGGCAGCTTTGATGCTTCCAGCGTGAAGAACTTGCCAGACGACGAAAACAGCATGATCTTGTCGGTGGTTTGGGCGTGAACGATAAATTTGGCCGTGTCGCCATCTTTGTAGGTCACGCCCGAGGTGTCTTCGAGATGGCCCTTCATGGCGCGGATCCAACCCTTGTCGGAGCAGATCACCGTGATGGGCTCTTTTTCGATCATGGCGGCATCGAAATCGCCGTCAATTTCCGGTGCTTCCGCAAAATCGGTGCGGCGGCGGCCAAGCGGAGTCTTTTTGGAAAAGGTTTCCTTCAGGGTTTTGATGTCTTCAGAAATCCCGGCCCATTGTTTCTCTTCTGAATCAAGCAGGCCCTTCAGGCCTTTTTGTTCTTTCAACAGATCATCATGTTCAGTGCGGATCTGAATTTCTTCAAGCCTGCGCAAGGCGCGCAAGCGCAGGTTCAGGATCGCTTCGGCTTGAGTGTCAGTGAGCTTGAAGCGCTTCATCAGCGTGGGCTTGGGCTCATCTTCTTGGCGGATAATCTTGATGACGGCATCAATGTTCAAATAGGCGATGAGATATCCGCCGAGAATTTCCAGCCGGTGCGCAATCTCTTCCAGACGGTGCCGGGTCTTGCGCTGCAGAACTTCGCGGCGATGGTCCAGCCATTCGCGCAAGACGTCCTTCAACGACATGACGCGCGGCACCTTGCCTTGCGACAGCACATTCATGTTGAGCGGAAAACGGCTTTCCAACTCAGTGTTGCGGAAGAGCTGTTCCATCAAGAGTTCGGGATCAATGTTGCGCGACTTGGGATCAAGCACGACGCGAATGTCTTCGGCACTTTCGTCGCGCACATCATTCAGCAAGGTCAGCTTGCGCTCGGTCAGCAGTTCGGCAATCCGCTCAATGAGCCTGCTCTTTTGAACGAGATAGGGAATTTCCGTAACGACAATCTGCCAGCTACCGCGCGGCAGCTCTTCCTTTTCCCAGCGCGCGCGCGTGCGGAAGCCGCCCCTGCCCGTTCTATAGGCTTCAATGATGCTCTCGCGGCTGTCGATGATGATGCCGCCGGTGGGAAAATCCGGGCCCACAACAAACTGCGCCAGTTTGTCCACGCTGGCACCGGGCGTTTTGATGAGATGCAGCGCCGCGTCACAAATCTCGGCCACATTATGCGGCGGGATGGACGTGGCCATGCCGACAGCAATGCCGGTTGAACCATTAGCGAGAAGATTGGGGAATGCACCGGGCAGAACGACGGGTTCTTCCTTCGAGCCATCATAGTTGGGGCGGAAGTCAACGGTGGCCTCATCTAAATCCTGCAACAGCAGGCGGGCCACTTCCGTCATGCGAGCTTCAGTATAGCGATAGGCCGCTGCGCCATCGCCATCGATATTGCCGAAATTGCCCTGGCCATCCACCAGCGGATAGCGCGAAGAAAAATCCTGAGCGAGGCGCACCATGGCTTCATAGATCGCCTGATCACCATGGGGGTGAAAATCACCCATCACATCACCAACGATCTTGGCCGATTTGCGGAAAGATCCATTGGGGTCGAGCCGTAGGTTTCGCATGACATGCAGCAGGCGGCGGTGAACGGGCTTCAACCCATCACGCACGTCCGGCAGCGCGCGATGCATGATGGTGGACAGCGCATAGGCCAGATAGCGCTCTTCCAGCGCATCTTTCAGCGAGATGCCTTCAATCGGTTGCGGCGGAGGCGGCGGGGCAGAATCACGTTTGGCCATGGTGCTGCTCAGATAGACTATTCAGCGGCCAGAATAAAACACCAGCTAGGCCTGATGGACGATCACTTTGCACACCGGCTTCTTGCCCCAGATATTGTCACAGGCGCGGCGAACCGCGGTGCGCAGGGTTTCCTCCACCGTGGCGGCATCCTTGCGGCGCGCACGGGGCATGGCAGTAAAGGCCGCTTCGGCCAAGGTTTCAAGTTCCTCATCAAGGCCTTGCGGCAGGCCATCAGCGATGAGTGCTATGTCCTGCAAATCAAGTTTGGCATTCATCAGCACACTGACGAACACAACACCGGAGAAGGATAACTTGCGCCGCTGGCGGGCCGGGCCATCTTCGCCCGGCACGATCAGTTTGCCATCCAGATGCAAGCGGCCACCGGGGGCCTCATCGATGATTTCAGCACTGCCTGGCTTCAAGCGCGCGATCTTGAAATCTTCCAACAAAATTGTTTCAGGAATGCCATTTGCCTTGGCGAAATTGACATGGGCGCGCAGGTGGCGCGGTTCGCCATGCATCGGCACCAGAATTTTGGGCCGAAGCCATTCATACATTTGTTTCAGTTCACCCTGTCGCGGGTGGCCGGAAGAATGCACCAACGCGTCATCCGGCGTGATCACATCTATGTCGAGCTTCGCCAGATTGTTGATGACGGCGCCCACCTCTTTTTCATTGCCGGGGATGGTGCGGGCCGAGAAGATGACCAGATCGCCTTTCTCCAGTGAGATCTGCGGATGGCTGTCTTCGGCGATGCGGGCAATTGCGGCGCGCGATTCCCCCTGGCTGCCAGTGCAGAGCAGCAGCACCCGGTTGTTGGGCAAATAGCCAAATTCTTCAATATCAAGAAACGCGCCTGCATCTTTCAGCAAGCCGCATTTGCGCGCAGCCTCAATGGTGTTGCGCATGGCGCGGCCCGCGATCACCACTTCACGGCCCGCCGCGCGCGCGCCACGCACGGCGCAGGAAATGCGTTCCACGTGGCTGGCGAAAGTGGTGACGGCAACGCGGCCATCTGCATGTTTGATGATGTCTTCAAGTGTTGCTGCCACGTCCTTCTCAGATGGTGACAGGCCTTCGCGCAGGACATTGGTGCTATCACACACCAGTGCATCCACGCCGCGCTCACCCAATTCGCGCAAACGCTTTTCGCCCATGGCATGGCCGAGCTGCGGATGGGGGTCTATCTTCCAATCTCCCGAATGCAGTGCCGTGCCTTTGCCAGAGTCGATGAACAGCGCGCAGGATTCCGGAATGGAATGTGTGACCGGCACGAGTTCCAGCTTGAAAGGACCAAGGTTGAATTTTGCGCCGGGCTTGTGAATGACGAGTTGCACTTCTTCATCCAGCCCGTGCTCAATCAATTTCAGTTTCAGCAGTTCGGCCGCGAAGGGTGTGCAATGCACCTCGCATTGCAGCTGTGGCCAGAGATGGCAAATGGCACCAATATGATCTTCGTGCGCATGGGTGATCACAAGGCCGTGGAAGCGTTTGCGGTTTTTGGCGATGAAGCCAACATCGGGCATGATCACATCTATGCCGGGGTCATTCTCATCGCCGAATTTCACACCGAGATCGACCATGAGCCATTCGCGCGTCTGGGACGGCCCCACGCCATAGCAATAGCAATTCATGCCGATTTCGCCCGTGCCACCCAATGGCAACAGCACGAGATCTTCACCGAGATCAATTTTTCGCTTAGATGATTTGGGGCTCATGGCGTGGGTTGATACTCTACGTGCACGTCGCCTGCATAGACATGCTTGGTTTCACCGTTAGCGGATCGCAGTATCATTGCGCCATCAAGTGCCAGGCCGATGAAGGAGCCAGGCTGGCCATCTACCGTCAGCATCTTGCCGATGTGCTGGCAGCGAACCTCCCAGGCCTGGCGAATGGCCACAAAGCCTCTGCCCTCATCCCAGATTTCGAGCCAATGTGAAAGACTTAAGGCGAGCCGCCTGAAAACTGATTCAACATTGCCCCTTTCCAAACGGGCGGCTGCGTAGGGCAAATCTTCGGGCACGTGGGCGATGTTGATGCCGATGCCGATGGCCACCAGACCGGGGGCCAGAACCTCAGCCAAGATGCCGCAGAACTTGGCCCCGCCCAACAGGCAATCATTGGGCCATTTCAAGGAGATGGTTGCAGGATTTGCGAATTTGCTTGCAGTGTCATGAACGGCCAGCGCCGCCACGAAACTGAGTTGGCTTATGGCCACGGGTTCTGCCTGTGTTGGCCATAAGAGTGTGGAATAGAGATTGCCGGGATTTGAAACCCAGTTGCG
>JAYTIG010000020.1:0-2526 GCA_043731995.1 Hyphomicrobiales bacterium | reverse complement strand
GCGTGGCTTGCGCGTCCATTGAACATAAAATGGGCATCAAGGCATCAGCCACTTGCGTGATGAATTTTGATGGGGCCACAGGCTGGCTCGTGGGCGAGCCACACAAGGGCATGCGGGCCATGTTTGCCATGATGAATGCCGAGCGTCTCTCGGTTGGCATTCAAGGCCTTGGCGTGGCGGAAGCCTCTTATCAAGGGGCCGTGGCATATGCCAAGGAACGCCTGCAAGGCCGCGCCCTTTCTGGGGCCAAATATCCTGACAAGCCCGCCGACCCGATTATCGTTCACCCTGATGTGCGCCGCATGTTGCTCACCCAGCGTGCATGGATAGAGGGCTGCCGTGCGCTCTCCGGCTGGGCGGCGCGCGCGCTTGATGAAAGCAAGTACAACCCTGACGCCAAAAAACGTGAGAAGGCTGAAGATTTCATCGCCGTCATCACACCTGTGGTGAAAGCCTTGATGACAGACATGGGCTCTGAAGTGGCCAATCTGGGCATGCAGGTTTTCGGCGGGCATGGCTTCATTCGTGAAAATGGCATGGAGCAATTGGCCCGCGATGCGCGCATCACGCAAATTTATGAAGGCACCAATGGCATTCAGGCACTTGATCTTGTGGGCCGCAAGATGCCGGCCCAGTTTGGGCGCTATTTGCGCCAGGTGTTCCACCCGATCTCGGCTTACATCGAACAGACGATTGAGAAAGAGGGCATGGCCGAATTTATCGAACCCTTGGCCAAGGCATTCGGCCGCCTCCAACAGGCCACCGCGCAAGTGGCGCGCGCGGGACTTTCCAAGCCTGAAGAAGCCGGTGCAGCCGCCACAGACTATCTGCGCCTGATGGGTTACACCGTCTTGGCTTATCAATGGGCAAGGATGGCAGAAATCAGCCTGCCCAAGCAAGAGGCTGACAGTTTCTACAAAGCCAAGGTGATGACCGCACGCTTCTTCATGGAGCGCCTGTTGCCGCAAGCCACGGCCCATTTCCAGGCGGTGATGGCCGGTGGCAAGACCATGATGGCTTTTGAAGACGCAAGCTTCTGAGGCGCGCATGAACCTCTGGTTCCGCCTTCTCAAGATCTTGCTCCTCGGCTTCTTGGGGAAGCCCGTGAAATGGGATGCGCCGACACAGGTTTTCTTCCGCGTCTGGCCCACTGATCTCGACATCAACCTGCATATGACCAATTCGCGCTATCTGGCCATGATGGATCTGGCGCGTGTCAACATGATGTTGCGCACGGGCCTGTGGCAATGGATCAGGCGCGAAAAGATGTCTCCCGTTATTGCTGGTGCCATAGTGCGCTTCCGCAGGCCCGTTGAGCCCTTTGCCCGGGTGAGTTTGAATACGCGCTTCCTCGGCTGGGACACCAAGTGGATGTTCATTGAACACCGCATGGAGTGCCAGGGTGAGCTGGTTTGTCTGGCTGTGGTGAAAGCTGCTTTTCTTGGCAAGCATGGCCCGGTTCTGCCCACCTTGATAGCCGAACAACTTGGCCATAGCAGCGAGCAAAAGCCGCTGCCGGAGTGGATTGCGAAGTGGCAGGCGGCTGAACACGCTGCATCACGGGCGGGAGAAAAGTCATGAGCTTGAAAGGCAAAACGCTTTTCATTACGGGGGCCAGCCGCGGCATCGGCAAGGCCATTGCGTTGCGTGCGGCCCGCGATGGCGCCAATATCGTGGTGGCGGCCAAGACAGAGACGCCACATCCCAAGTTGCCCGGAACTATTCACTCAACTGCGGCTGAAATCGAAGCCGTTGGCAGCAAGGCGCTGCCCGTTGTGCTGGATGTGCGCGATGATGAAAGCATCAAGGCTGCGGTACAGAAAGCCGCTGAAGCTTTTGGCGGAATCGACATTGTGGTGAATAATGCCAGCGCTATCAATCTCACCGGCACGGCAGAAACGCCCATGCGCCGTTATGATCTGATGATGCAAGTGAACCAGCGGGGCACCTTTGCCGTCACGCAAGCTTGCCTGCCCTGGCTCAAGAAGGCAGTGAACCCGCATATTCTCACGCTGTCACCGCCGCCGTCGCTGGATCCCAAATGGTATGGTCCGCATGTGGCCTATACCATGTCCAAGATGGGAATGAGCCTTTGCGTGCTGGGTTGGGCGGAGGAATTCAAAAGCATTGGCATTGCCGCCAATGCGCTGTGGCCGCGCACCGTCATCGATACGGCAGCACTCGCCATGTTGGGTGGCGTGATCAGGCCGGAACATTGCCGCAAGGTGGATATCGTGGCGGATGCGGCCCATGCCATTCTCACCAAACCCTCGCGCCACTGCAGCGGCAATTTCTTCATTGATGAGGACGTGCTGGCGAAACAGGGCATTGTTGATCTTTCCCACTATGCGGTTGTTCCCGGCAGCCAACCCATGACGGACTTGTTTTTGGATTAATGTCGTTTTGTTCCTTTCGAAACTACTCCCTTCTCCCCTTGCGGGAGAAGGTGGCGCGCGCGCAGCGCGTGACGGTTGAGGGGTGGCTCCGAGCCAACAAGTTGAGTGCAGAGCAACCCCTCACCCACCA
>JAYTIG010000019.1:0-2533 GCA_043731995.1 Hyphomicrobiales bacterium | reverse complement strand
AGTGAAAGCACAACAACCGTGATTTCTTGTGGCGTCATTTCACCGCGCTGAATCCATCTTTCTTGAGGATAGCTTGCGCCTCATCCCCCAGCAAGAAGGCAACAAAGGCGCTGGCATCAGCATTTTGTGAGGCCGCGACAACGGCAACGGGATAGCAGATCGGTGCATGCGAATCTTCAGGGAATGTGGCTGCCACAGCGACTTTCGGCTCTGCCAAGGCATCGCTGCCATAGACCACACCAAACTTCGCCTCGCCTTTGGCAACAAGGGCAAGGGCGCCACGCACATTGTCTTGCATCACAACGTTCTTTTCAACGGCTGACCATTGACCCAGCTTTTCTAGCGCGGCCTTGGCATATTTGCCGGCAGGAACCGAAGCCACATCAGCAAGGGCGAGCTTGTCTTGGTCCAAGGCGGTTGCCAGCGCATCAAGCTTTACGTCGAGTTTGGCATCCTTGCCTTCAACCAACACCAGTGTATTGCCCGCAATGTCATAGCGCGTATCGGCCTTGATGAGATTCTTGGAAGCCAGTTCATCCATCCATTGCTCGTCGGCTGAAATGAAAACATCAGCGGGTGCAGCAGCTTCAATCTGCTTGGCCAAAGTGCCCGTGGCGGCATAAGTGGCCACAATGCCATTGCCCGTCTTGGTCTTGTAGGCCGCACCGATTTCATCCAGCGCGCCCTTCATGCTGGCAGCGGCAAAGACATTGATGTCCGCAGCGAAAGCTGCCGTTCCCGAGCACAGCGCCACAGCACATGCGATAACCAGTTTCTTCATGATCTTCTCCGTTATATCTTTTGAGATATAACCAGAGTCATGACAAGTCAATGACGCATGCGCAGTCCTTTTCAGGTTGGATTATTGATTGCTGGCCTGGGCCACTTCGCTGGCCGAAGGTGCATTCTGCATCATGGCCACAACCTTCTCCTTGGTGGAGCGGAAGGCCACAAGGTCTTTGCCGGCAAGTTGGCGTCCGCCAGCGCTGCGCACGGCAATGGGGTTCACGGGCTTGTCATCAATGCGCACTTCAAAATGCAAGTGCGGGCCGGTGGAGCGGCCTGTTGAACCGACATAGCCAATCACTTGGCCCTGGTTCACATGAACACCCTCATGGATGCCGGCGGCAAAGCGCTGCATATGTGCATACATGGTTTGAAGATGGTCGCTATGGCTGATCGTGATCACGTTGCCATAGCCGCTTTCGCGGCCCGCTTGGTCAATTTCACCATCACCAGCGGCATGAATCGGTGTGCCAAAAGCAGAACCGAAGTCAATGCCAGTGTGCATCTTGGAATAGCCCAGTAGAGGATGAATTCTCATACCAAAGCCGGACGTGAGGTGTGCGCCTGAAACAGGCGTGCGCAGCAGGGCGCGTGAAGCCGAATGGCCATTCTCATCGAAATAGTCAGTCGTGCCGTCAGCCGTGGTGTAGCGGTAGAACGTCCGCACCTCACCATCAATCGTAAGCCGCGCCATATGCAAGACCTTGCGCTTGGCCGACGAGCCGGAGAGCGGGTTGCCGAAGAACAATTCGAATGTGTCCGCGGCCCCCACCTGGCGCTGGAAATCCACGTCATAGGAGAACACATGGGTGAATTCCGCGATGATGTAGTCGGGAACCTTGTTATCCTGCGCCGTGGCATAGAGGCTGGAGCCGACTTTTGAAACTGTATGGAATTGCGTGGCTGAAGGCCTCTGCGCGACTTGCGTCTTGGATTCGCCGCCCTTGTCCAGTGCGGCAGTGAACTGGCCGTCTTCGTCGGAATCAACCGTCACGGTTCCCTTGCCGGGCTGGGCGAAAGACAGTTCCACCGGGAAGGTGACTTCGCGGCCGTAGAAGTCAATTTGCCGGTCAAAGGTCACATCGAATTTGGTGCCTGGTTTGATCTGGTTTGCGGCCATTACCGGCTCTAATGCGGCAACCAGGGCTTCGGCCGCAGCCGCAGGAACGCCGCGTTGTGTCAGTTCGACAGCAAGCGTTGAGCCCGGAGCCAGAACGAAACTTTCGTCCACAGGTTCCGGCGGCGGCGTCTTTGTGATGGTGGTGATATTTTCACTGTCAATGGCTGCAGATTGGATGTCCGCGTCGAGAACCTTGGTGTTCTCCTTGCTGTAAGGAAGCTCACCCTGGGTGATTTCGGGATAGGCATAGCCGCCTTTCAGGTTGCGCTCACCGATCACTGCAGTCTTGGCCAGAGGATTGTTAGCGTTGAATATCTTCTTGCTATCTTGAACGGCAGCCAGGGCATTGGGTGGGCTGGCATTGTGGCCAAAGAGGCCCAGCACAAGCCCGCCCACAAGCAAGGTTCCGGCGACACCACCGATGCAGGTGGTCAACAGCCAGCGATGTTGGGTTTCTTCTTCGAGAAATGACGTGTCGAGATCAAAGGATTCGAAATCCTGAGCGATGGGCACCAGCTTGCCGTATTGGTCTTGGGCAATGAGCTGCCTTTTTAGCCGCGGTTTCGTCAACGCACCTTAATCCTTCAATCGGGCCACACCATCGGCAAAGCCGACACGATTTTGCCG
>JAYTIG010000018.1:0-2543 GCA_043731995.1 Hyphomicrobiales bacterium | reverse complement strand
GTTGCTGGATGGCTTGTCAGCAAAATTTCCACGCGGCTTGCCACCAAAGCTACGGCCGCGGGTGTTGCCACCGCGGTTTTCGCCGTTGCCGGAGCGTTGCTTGAACCAGGGCTTGTTATCGCGGCCCTCAACCTTTTCTTCGCGGGGCTTGGGCTTTTGAAACATGATGGTGGGTTCACCAGCCAATGGCGTCCACTTCGAGCCTTCAGGCATTTCACGCTTTTGCGCGATCTGCTTTTCATGAACTGGCTTTTCGAATTTCGGCTTGTCGGCAAAATCCGATTGGCCGCGATGGAACTTGCCACCTTGTGGGCGATCACTGCGCGGCCTATCTCCGGCGCTGCGCTCGGCACGCGGTGCGCGGTCCTTCGGCGCCATGGCGCGGCCGTTGGGGCGGCGGGCTGGTTCTTTGCCGCCTTGTGGCACTTCGGCCTTGCCCAGCGGATGGATCGTTACCGGGATGGGCATGCGGATGGTGCGCTCAATATCGCGCAACAATGAACGCTCATCAGCCGCACACAGTGCAATGGCCTGGCCTTCAGCGCCAGCGCGGGCCGTGCGGCCAATGCGGTGAACGTAAGACTCAGGCACATGTGGCAGATCGAAGTTGATGACGTGAGACACGCCCTCCACGTCAATGCCGCGGGCGGCAATGTCAGTGGCCACGAGTACGAGGATCTTGCCAGCCTTGAAACCAGCCAGCGCTTTTTCGCGGTTGGCCTGGCTCTTGTTGCCGTGAATGGCGGAGACCGTGTAGTGGGCTGCAGCAAGACCACGAACAACCTTGTCGGCGCCATGTTTGGTGCGGGTGAACACCAAGGTGCGCGTCATGTTGTTGTCTTTGAGAAGCTCAATGAGCATGGGCAGCTTGACGGCTTGATCGACGTGGATCACGCTCTGGTTCACGCGCTCGACCGTTGTGGCAACAGGGGCCACTTCGATACGCACCGGGTTGTGGAGCAAGCCAGCGGCAAGTCCTGCAATTTCCTTCGGCATGGTGGCTGAGAAGAACAGATTCTGGCGCTGCTTGGGCAGCAAAGCCGTGATGCGGCGGATGGCGTGGATGAATCCCAAATCAAGCATCTGGTCCACTTCGTCGAGCACGAAGATTTCAACCTTGTTGAGGCTGATGGCGCGGCGTTCGATCAAATCGACAAGGCGGCCCGGTGTTGCCACCAGAATATCCACACCGTTGCGGCAGGCTTCCACCTGCTTGCCAATCGAGGTGCCGCCGAAAACGACAGCGCGCGAGGCTTTCATGTATTTGCCGTAAGTCTTGAAGCTTTCGCCAATCTGGGCAGCAAGCTCACGCGTGGGCGACAGGATCAGGGCGCGGCAGGTGCCCCGTGCCACGCGTTCCGTGTGGCGCGAGAGCAGTTCCAAAATCGGCAACGCGAAGGCAGCGGTTTTGCCGGTGCCTGTCTGGGCAATGCCGAGCAGGTCTTTGCCTTCCAGCAGGGCTGGAATGGTTTGAGCCTGAATGGGGGTTGGGATGGTGTAACCCTCCTGGGTGACAGCATCGAGGAGTTTCTTGGACAGGCCAAGATCGGTAAATTGAGTCAAAATAGTCTTTCGTTCGGAACAGGGGATGACAGAGCCAACCTTGTCCGAGCGACAGCACACGCGGGTTTGCGTTCTGCTGCCTCGGCTGGCGCTGAACTTTCCCACGTGAAAGGAATGTTTTAGGGGTTTGGCTTGTCTGGAACGGTCGCGGCTGGCGCGCCTCACGTATTCATCTTTGGATGACAAGCGATGGCGGTCACATAGTCATGTTGCAGTGCAAAGTCAACAACCATCTAAAAGTGGAATAATTGTTCCATTTCCTTGGCAGGCTGCAAATCCTGTGCTGTGATGTGGATATGAGTATCACCGACACCCCGCGCGATTTCCAGGCCCTGCGCGCCCTGATTTCGGCCCGCGCCCAAGAATTGCCCAAGCGGCTGGCGCAAGTGGCCACCTATGCCTTGGATAATCCGGATGAGATTGCCTTCGGCACGGCTGCCTCGATTGCCGAAGCAGCACAAGTGCAGCCTTCAACGCTGGTGCGCTTTGCCCAGGCGCTGGGCTTTGATGGCTTTTCGGATTTGCAGGAAGTATTTCGCTCGCGCCTGCGCGAGCGCGTGCTTTCCTATGAGGAGCGGATTTCGCATTTACGGGCCGGCAGCACCGCACATAAGGCAGCGGTTTTGTTCTCCGGTTTTGCCGAGGCGGCGGAAAAATCGATCAAGGATTTGCGCGCCCGGCTTGATGGCGAAAAGCTGGAACAGGCGATCAAGATGCTTTCAAAGGCCGAAACCATCTACCTCGTGGGTTTGCGGCGTTCCTTTCCCATCTCGGCTTATATGTCTTATGCCTTTGGCAAGCTAGGCGTAAAGAACCAGCTGATTGGCGCCACGGGAGGGCTTGCGGCTGAAGATGTGAGTTTCGCCAGCACGCAAGATGTAATTTTCGCCATCAGCTTTACGCCCTATGCCTCGGAGACGATCAAGCTGGCGCAAAGCGCCTCGGCGCGAGGTGTTCCTGTCGTTTCCATCACGGACTCG
>JAYTIG010000017.1:0-2543 GCA_043731995.1 Hyphomicrobiales bacterium | reverse complement strand
TGCTGCCCAGCGCTGCGCGGCCCAGGCTCAATCTCATCGGCGAAGGCCGTGACCGGGCAAAATTTGAAGCGCTGGCCGCAGAACTGGGCCTTGGGGCTCATGCAAACTTCCTTGGCCGCAAGGACTTTTGCACCGCTTCCAGCCTTGGCCGCATTCTGGTGATGCCTTCTCGTGCCGAGAGCTTTCCCTATGTTGTGCTTGAAGCGGTGGCTGCTGGTGTTCCCATCATCGCCTCTGATGTTGGCGGCATTCCTGAGGTTTTGCCCAAAAGTTCACTTGTGCCAGTTGGAGACAGTTTTGCGCTTGCGCAAGCCATAAGAACTGCAACAGCAAATCCACATCGCCTCGCAAAGCAGGCTGCCGCCATGAGCGCTGTTGCCAAAACGCGATTTGACGCCAACCTCATGGCTAAATCCACTGGTGAATTCTACTTGAGCTTGAATTAAGACTTTCTTTACCAAACCCCCAATTCCGCGGCGCCTCAGGAAAACAGGCTTCGCACTTGCATCGGGAACAGCGGGTGAACCCCTGTTTCACTTTGGTGCATGGAATGAAGCTGAATCTCAAAGACTTAAAATTCGCTGCAAGCGTGGATGTGAGCGCACTTGATCTGGCCGATAGCAGGCCAGAGTTTCGCGACGCCGTCAAAAGCCGACTTGCGCAAAAACGTGTTTTCACGCCACAGATGGCCGTCCTGCTGGTCGGATTGATCGACGCGGCAACCACATTGGGAAGCGCTGGCGCAACCCTCGTGCAATATCCCGGTAAGTCTGCCTTTGCGGAGGCACCACTCTATACTGGCTTGAGCCTGTTCGGCACGGGGCTGCTGGTCGTCCTATTGGAACTTTTCGGGCTCTATCAATTTGGAAACCTGCTTTCACCTTTCCGCCGCCTGCCGCGGCTGGTGCTGGCCTGGTTCATTACATTTGCCGCGCTTACTTCCAGCATTTTCCTGCTCAAGTTTGGTGACCATTTCTCGCGCTTGTGGCTTGGCATTTGGGCGCTTTCGGGTTTCTGCTTCTTTCTATCCATGCGCTTCATCATGGGCGGCGTGCTGCGCCATTCCAACCAAGACGGACATTTCAACAAGCGCGCGATTCTCGTGGGCGGGGGCGATGCCGCAAGCCGTGTGATCTCGATCGTCGAAAGCTCGAGAGACAGTGGCGTCAACCTCATCGGCATGTTTGATGACCGTGATGATGAACGCGCACCCCCCATGGTGAAGGGCCTTTACAAGCTGGGCCGCATCGATGATCTGGTTGACTTCGTGCGTTCAACACCAATTGACACGCTGATCGTGACATTGCCCACTTCGGCGGAAGACCGGCTGGTGCATATCCTGAACCGCCTCTGGGTGTTGCCCGTTGATATCCGCCTTTCTGCGCAAGGGCAGAAGCTGCATTTCCGGCCACGCGCCTATTCCTATATCGGCAACCTGCCCTGTCTTGATTTGTTCGACAAACCTTTGGGTGATTGGGGACCGATGTTGAAGAATGCGCTGGACAAGCTGCTGGCCGCAGTGGCGCTGGTGGTGTTCGCACCATTGCTTGCTGCAGTCGCGGTGGCCATCAAGCTGGACAGCAGAGGGCCTGTTCTGTTCAAGCAGAAACGCTATGGCTTCAACAATGAACTTATCGAAATCTACAAGTTCCGTTCCATGTATGCGGACATGGCGGATGCCTCGGCAGCCAAACTTGTGACCAAGGGCGACGCGCGCGTGACCCGCGTGGGCCGGTTTATCCGCCGCACAACGATGGATGAGTTGGCGCAACTTTTCAACGTGCTGAAAGGCGATCTGTCGCTTGTCGGCCCTCGCCCACACGCCACCCAGGCCAAAGCCGGCGAAGCACTCTATGAGCATGTTGTGGATGGCTACTTCGCGCGGCACCGCGTGAAGCCGGGCCTAACAGGCTGGGCGCAAATCAATGGCTGGCGTGGTGAGACCGATACAGCAGAAAAGATCGAACGCCGCGTGGAGCATGACCTTTATTACATCGAGAACTGGTCTTTAACTTTTGACCTCTACATCCTTGCGGCCACACCGTTGGCGTTGCTCAAGGCCGAAAACGCCTATTGATCGCGCCTCACCCGGGCGATGCAGAATGTTAGCCAGAAGATGCCACATGCACAGCCCGCAATTCGTGCGCTTATGACCAGCAACATGGAGGCTCCTGCGTCCAAGCGCATGGCCTATGCCGGCGTGATCTCACTGATGATCAAGATGGCAGGTGCGGTGCTGAGCTATGTCAGCATCGTGGTCTTTGCCCATTTGCTTGATGCAGAACAATATGGCCGCTTTGCTTTTGGCTTGAATGCGGCCATCATCATTTCGGCCATTGGCAATCTTGGCACTTCCACTGGCATCATGCGCTATTGGCCCAAATATCTGGTGGCCTCAGATCCCGTGCGTGCCAAGGGCTCTGTCGAACTCGGTTTCACATTGGCCTTTTGGGGTGGAATTGTGCTCATTGGCTTGCTTGGCCTGGTGAGCACTGCGCGGACGCTTTTGGGTCTTCCCCCCGAATATTCATTTGCCTTGGCCA
>JAYTIG010000016.1:0-6766 GCA_043731995.1 Hyphomicrobiales bacterium | reverse complement strand
AGTGGTTTGCTTGTGCGTGGGGATAGTCCGGTTGGTTTCGCAGATCATTGAACGGTTTGCCTTCCCAAGTGCCAAAGCCCAATTCGCGCACACGCGGCTCAATTTTCACTGTGGTGAAATCGCGCGGCTGGGCGGCGCAGATGATGTGCATCGTATGTTGTGCGCGCAGCTGGGGCGAAACATAGAAATCAAAACTGCGCAGCAACGGCTCTTTATAGGCCAGCGCATCAGCCACGACCTGAGCTTGTCTCACACCCGTGGCGTTGAGATCGGTTTCCACTGTGCCTTGGATCAGACCTTGCTCATTCCAATCAGTTTGTCCATGGCGGACAAAATAGATCGTCGGAAGATTACTCACTCTTCTCAACCGTCATGTCAGGCGCTGAAGGGTTCTTCATGCCGACGATGTGATAGCCGGAATCCACATGAAGAATTTCGCCAGTTACACCACGCGAAAGGTCAGACAGCATATACATGCCGCTATCGCCCACTTCTTCAATTGTCACCGTGCGGCGCAGGGGCGAGTTATATTCATTCCATTTCAGGATGTAGCGGAAGTCGCCAATGCCGGAGGCGGCAAGTGTCTTGATTGGGCCGGCAGAAATGGCATTCACACGGATGTTCTTTTCACCGAGGTCGGCGGCCATGTAACGCACGCTGGCTTCAAGCCCGGCTTTGGCCACGCCCATTACGTTGTAATGCGGCATCCACTTTTCAGCGCCGTAATAGGTGAGCGTGAGCATGGAGCCACCATTGGTCATCAGCTTTTCCGCGCGTTGGGCCACAGCGGTGAAAGAATAGATCGAGATGAACATGGTCTTGGTGAAATTGTCTGGCGTGGTGTCGACATAACGGCCCGTCAACTCGTCCTTGTCGGAGAAGGCGATGGCATGAACGAGAAAATCAATCGTGCCCCACTGTTCCTTGATGGCGGCAAAAGTGGCATCGATGGAGGCCATGTCTGACACATCACAGGGCAGCACGATTTTGGAGTTCACTTCGGCAGCCAAGGGCTCCACGCGCTTCTTCAAGGCATCGCCCTGATAGGTGAAAGCCAGTTCGGCCCCGTGATCAGCGCAGGCTTTGGAAATGCCCCAGGCGATTGAGCGATTGTTGGCCACGCCCATGATGAGGCCGCGTTTTCCGGCCATTATACCTTTGTTATTGCTCATTTTATCCCCAAATCAGCGCAAATTGGCAGAAGGATGAAATACCTGCTTGGCCTCATGACACAGAAAATTCATGAAAGGAAGCGTCGAGGCGTTGACACCGGGTTGGACTTCTTATACTTAACTAATAAGCTAATTAAGTGAACGGTTAAATAAGGAGTTGAGAATGGATCAAGTCAGGCAAGACTCGGGCTGGAAAACGGGGGCCCTGCTTTTGGCACGGCTGGTTGTGGCGGCCTTGTTTGCCATGGGCATGGTGTTCAAATTTGTCGATATCAATGCCACGGCAGGTTACATCGCTGCAGCAGGCTTTCCGCTTTCAACTTTGCTGGCTTGGGCGGCCGCGATTTTTGAATTGGCGCTGGTGTTGGCATTTCTCAGTGGCGCTTATTTCCGCGAGGCTGCTTTGCTGGCTGCGGCCTATCTGCTCTTTCTTGGCTTTGCCTTCCATGGGCCCAGCCATTGGACTGATGGTGAAGGCCTGAACTTCGGGGCCTTCATCAGTCACTTCCCCTTCGCTGCGGGCTTGCTGTTTGCCGCCGTGCATGGGCCGGGCCACGTCTTCGCCTTGAAATCGAGCTGGTTGAAATAAATGAGTGCCGACCGGCTCAGCCTTAAGCTGCAAGCGCTGGCCGACCCGACGCGGCGCGCCATGCTGGCCAGGCTGCGCCAGGGCGAAGCCACGGTGAATGAGTTGGCCGCGCCCTTCGCCATGTCTCTTCCTGCCATTTCCAAGCACATCAAGGTTTTGGAAAAAGCAGGGCTCATCACCCGCTCACGTTCCGCCCAGCAACGGCCCTGCCAGCTTTCGCCCGATGGCCTGAAAGAGGTTGATGAGTGGATGAATGTTTACCGCACGTTGTGGGAACAGCGCCTCGACCGTCTCGAAGCCTATTTGAAAAATATCAAGGAGTAAAAACCATGTCCCTGCTTGCACAAACCATACTGCCAAAAGACAAGCCGCATATTATCACCACGAGATTGATCGCCGCGCCGCGCGCGTTGATCTGGAAAGTGCTCACCATGCCCGAGCATCTCCAGCATTTCTGGGGGCCGGATGGCTTCACCAACACTTACAGGACGTTTGACCTGCGCGTGGGCGGGCAGGCGCTGTTCACCATGCACGGGCCGGATGGAACGGACTATCCCAACCGTTTCATCTTCGTGACGATTGATCCGCCGCGCCTCCTGGCCTTCGACCATGACAATGGCGGAGACGGCCCGGTTGATCATCGCTTCCGCGGTGAAGTTGAATTGACGGAAGAAGGTGGCAAAACGCGAGTCGAATTGCGCTTGATTGAAGCCAGCATGGAACAACGCGATGCCATCGGTAAATATGCGATTGAGGGTGGATTGCAAAATCTGGATCGCCTCGCGGCCTTTGTGGCACCCATGGCTGAGGCCAAGAACCGTTTTGAAATTGAGCGCAGCTATCCGGTTTCGCAAGAGCGGCTGTTCCGCGCCTGCACTGATGTGAAGGAAATGATGCAGTGGTTCGCGCCGCCCGGCATGAAGGTGATCAAGGCCGAGCAGGATTTGAAGCCCGGCGGCATCTATCACTATGGCCTGGCAACGGGGCAGGGCAATGAGATGTGGGGCAAGGTTACCTACAAGGAGGTCAAGCCCAACAGCCGCCTCGTTTATCTGCAAAGTTTCTCAGACCCGCAAGGAGGCCTTACCCGCCATCCCATGGCACCGCAGTGGCCGCTGGAAATGGTGACGGTGATGGAGTTTATTCCTGAGGGTGCAAAGCAGACCAAGTTGAAGATCAGTTGGATCTATGCTGGCGTTGAACAATCCGAGGGCGAAACCTTCCGCGCCGCGCATGATGGCATGAAAGGCGGCTGGACGGGAACGCTGGACAATCTGCAGGCCTATTTGGCGAAAGGTGGCTCACAATGAGCAAGCTGCGTGTTGAGAATTTCATGATTTCGGTTGATGGGTTCGGCGCGGCGCCGGGGCAGAGCCACGAAAATCCATTCGGCATTGGCGGCATGGTGCTGGGGCAGGCCTTCGTCAAGACCAAGACTTTTCAATCCATGTTTGGCAAGGATGAAGGCAGCACGGGCGCTGATAACCAATTTGCCGCGCGCGGATTTGTGAACATCGGGGCCAATATCATGGGCCGCAATATGTTTGGGCCGCAGCGCGGGCCCTGGGCTGATGAAAGCTGGAAAGGTTGGTGGGGCCCGAACCCGCCTTATCATTCGCCCGTGTTTGTCATGACAAATCATCCGCGTTCAACTTTGCCCATGGATGGCGGAACAGTTTTTGAATTCGTGAGTGGCGAGCCAAAAGACGTTCTTGCCCGCGCCAGAGTTGCTGCCAATGGAAAAGACATCAGGCTTGGCGGCGGGGTGCAGACGGTAAGGCAATTTCTCAAAGCCGGGTTGGTGGATCATTTGCACTTGGCCATTTCCCCCGTTGTGCTTGGGGCGGGCGAGAACCTGCTGGCCGGCATAGACCTGCCCAAGCTGGGCTATGCCTGCACTGAGGTTGTGGCTGGCGAAGGGGCCCTGCATCTGGTTTACCAAAAAAGGTAGATCTGCGTTGATCTCTTCGCGCTGGACGGGCCAGCTTGATGCGCACTATGCTTATCTCCCCAACAACACTTGAGGTGCTGCCATGATGTGGATTTTGCTGATCATCGTTCTGCTTATTGCGGCCGTCTTGATCTATGGCGCGATGCAACCTTCCAACTTCAGCATCTTTCGCGAAGCCAATATCAAGGCCTCGCCAGCTGAAGTGTTCAAACCGCTGAATGATTTTCATCATTGGGCAGCCTGGAGCCCGTGGGAGAAAATGGACCCGAACTTGCAGCGCTCATTCACTGGCCCAACCGCAGGTGTTGGCGCCAAATATGCCTGGGTGGGCAACAAGAAAGTGGGCGAAGGCAATATGGAGATCACCGAATCCGAGCCTTCGCGCCGCATGCAGCTTGACCTGCATTTCCTCAAGCCGTTTCAGGCTGACAATGTGACCGAGTTTTCTCTCTCGCCCGCCGATGGTGGCACGCATGTGAAATGGGAAATGCGTGGCCACACGCCTTTCATGCTGCGCGTGATGAAGATTTTCATGGATATGGACAAGATGGTGGGCAAGGATTTTGAGGCCGGTCTGGCCAATCTCAAAGCCCTGGTGGAAAAATAATGGATCTTGAACGGCTCAAAGTTACAACGGCGCAAATGGGGTTCACCGAAAGGGATGATCCGTTTGCGCTTTTTGGTGAATGGCTCTCCGATGCGGAAGAGTCAGAACCCAATGATGCCAATGCCATGACGCTGGCCACGGTGGATGAAGAAGGCCTGCCCAATGCGCGCATGGTTCTGCTGAAAGATTTCAGCGAGCGTGGCTTTGTATTTTACACCAACTATGAAAGCCAGAAGGGCCAGGAGATTCTGGGCACGATGAAGGCAGCCTTGGTGTTTCATTGGAAAAGCCTGCGCCGCCAGGTGCGGGTGCGTGGGCTTGTTGAGAAAGTGACTGAGGCAGAGGCTGATGCCTATTTCGCCTCACGCGCGCGTGACAGCCGCATTGGCGCCTGGGCCTCACAACAATCCCGGCCCCTCAATGGCCGCTTTGAACTGGAAACGGCGGTGGCGCTGTATACCGCGAAACATGCCATCGGCCATGTGCCGCGCCCGGCCTATTGGAGCGGTTTTCGAGTTCTGCCCCTGGCCATTGAGTTCTGGCATGACAGGCCTTTCAGGCTGCACGACCGCGTGGTTTTCCGCCGCGCCAAACCGGAAGACAGATGGAGCAAAACGCGGCTTTATCCTTGAAGATGCCCAGAGCGTCGCTGCTCTGGGCCATGGAATGGCCATCAATGGCGCCCAGAGTGGTTTTCCAATCTCATCATGGAGACACAAAATGGCAAATGAATCCGGACTTTTAAAAACCCCGCCCGAGCAGGAAAAGAAGGACGTGGACCGGTTTGTCAATGAAGGCGGCCCAGCCGTTGTCGCTCCCAAAGAAGTTGCGAAGCGTGAAGAAATATGGATAGAAACGCTGGAGCAGAAGGGTGGAAAAGAGCGCATGATGATCGTGTTGGATCAAGACACTGAGCAAAGGCTCCAGCAGATGTCGCGCGAGCGCGGAGTTACATTTGAGAACCTGATCGGCACCGTGCTCCAGAAGTTCAGCCATGATGGTTATGTCGAGCGCAACCTTGAAACCAAACTCTAAACTTCGTCCTGAAACCATTGCAGCGCAAAGTGTGGCCGGGGTTGAGCCGCACACCGGGGCCGTTTCTCCGCCTCTCTATCTTACCACGACCTATGCGCGGGACGAAGCCTACCAGCCCAAGCTGAAGGAAAATTATCAGCGCAATGGCACGCCCAATTTGTGGGCGGTGGAAGAAACCATTGCCGCGCTCGAGCAAGGCAAGGCGGCGCTGGCGTTTGCTTCAGGCATGGCGGCGATTGTGGCCTTGCTCGAAACCGTGCCGCATGGTGCACATGTTGTATCTCTGAAAACCATGTATTACGGCGTGCGCGCCTGGCTGCAGGAATTGGAGCGTAAGGGGCGGATCAAGCTGACATTGGTTGAGCCTGATGCCATCGCTGCCGCCATCACGGCCAAGACTGATCTCGTGTGGATTGAAACGCCCGTCAACCCCACCTGGGATGTAATCGACATTGCTGCCGCAGCAACGGTCGCGCATGGCGCGGGCGCAATCTTGGCCGTGGATGCCACCTCACTCGGTGCCGTGGCCTGCAACCCGCTCACGCTGGGTGCTGATATTGTGTTCCATTCCGCCACCAAATATCTCAATGGCCATTCGGATGTTCTCGCTGGTGTGCTGGTCACACGCGAGGTGAATGCGCGCTGGAACGAAGTTGCGCGGCTGCGCACGATCACGGGCGCACCGTTGCCGCCGTTTGAATGCTGGCTTCTGCTGCGGGGCTTGCGCACGTTGTTCGTGCGCTACCGCGCGGCCAGCGACAATGCCATGGCCATCGCCCGGCATTTTTCCAATCACCCGAAGGTGGAGCGCGCGCTTTACCCCGGCCTTGCGACGCAGAATGGCCATGCAATCGCCAAGAAGCAGATGACAGGCGGCTATGGTGGCATGATGAGCCTTTTGTTGAAGACTGACTTTGATGGAGCGAAGAACTTCTGCACGCAACTGAAACTGATTGTGCCCGCCACCTCGCTTGGCGGCATTGAAAGCCTGGCTGAGCATCGCAAAACGGTAGAGGGGCCAACGAGCACGCTGCCCGATAATCTGGTGCGGCTGTCGATCGGCATTGAGAATGTGAATGATCTGGTGGCGGATATTGAGGGGGCGCTCGCTTAGTCATCCTCCCCCTTCACGGGGGAGGTGCCCCAGAGGAGCGGAGGGGGGTATGGTTCAGCGCAAGCGGCCCCCACCCGTCATGCTTCGCATGACACCCTCCCCGCAGAGGGGGAGGGATGAGGGCTCTTCCTACTTCACCGCCGCCAGCAAAAATTCGGCGTTGCCATCGCCGCCATCGATGGGGGAAGGAATAATTCCTTTCACCCGCCAACCATTTTTTTCGATGAAATTTGAGACACTTAGGCATGTATATTCATGCATCGCTTGATCTTTGACGCGGCCGCCTTTGCCAACACCT
>JAYTIG010000015.1:0-2548 GCA_043731995.1 Hyphomicrobiales bacterium | reverse complement strand
GCAACGATCTTGAACGCTGATTTTCCCTGATTCAAAAGCTGCGGCGACACTGTGACGAAGACATGATAGGTCGCCAGCTTGTCGGGTTCCAACGGAATTTCGATGCTGCGGCCCTTTTGGCCTTCGATGCCCGCGACGGTCACTTCCGAACCAGGCAAGCCTTCAATAGAAAGCGAAATGCTTCGCGCATCAGGCTGCATGTTGAGCAGTTTCACGGTATAGCCATTGCGCACAGAACCGTCGGAAAGTTTCACGGCAATGGGATTTCGATCATGCAGCACGTTCACCCGCAGATGATCGCGTGTGAGCAATGCGAAAAGCATGCCGAGCCCTATCAACGACCACATGGCAAGATAGATAAAGGTGCGCGGGCGGAAGACCGTGTGCCAATTGAAATGATGGATTGCATCGATAAACGTTCCATCGGGCTTATGGATGAGAGCCGGGTTGATGGCCTGGCCCTGCGGTGCCGCCAAGGCCATATTGTGATTGTAGTCACGCAAGGTTGTATATTCAATCAACGCGCGTGGACGGTCTAGCTTGTCCATGATGTTGTCACAGGCGTCGATACACAGCGCGCAAGTGATACATTCCATCTGTTGGCCGTTGCGGATGTCGATCCCCGTCGGGCAAACGGCGACGCAAGCGTTGCAATCCACGCAGTCACCGGCGACCAGACCCTCGGCTTTGGATTTTTTGGTGCCACGGCTGCGTGGTTCACCACGCCAGGCATTGTAAGTAACAACCAGCGAGTCCTCATCCAGCATGGCGGACTGGATGCGGGGCCAGGGGCACATATAGATGCAGACTTGCTCGCGCATCAGACCACCCAACACATAGGTGGTGAAAGTGAGTACAGCCACTGTGCCATAGGCGACGAAAGGTGCCTGGCCTGTGAAAAATTCTTTCAAGAGCGTTGGAGCGTCAGCGAAATAGAATATCCATGCGCCGCCAGTGGCGATCGCAATCAAAATCCAAACGAGATGCTTGCTCGTGCGAACTGCGATCTTGCGCGGCGTATAAGGTGCTGCATCCAGTTTCATGCGGGCATTGCGGTCACCTTCAAGGAAACTTTCAACCGCAATAAACAAGTCCGTCCACACTGTTTGTGGGCAAGAATAGCCGCACCAGGCGCGGCCAACCACGGACGTCACGAGGAACAGGCCAACGCCTGCCATCACTAGAAGGCCTGCGACGAAATAGAATTCCTGCGGCCAGATTTCGATGAAGAAGAAATAGAAGCGGCGGTGCGCAATATCGAGCAAGACAGCCTGATCTGGCGCGTTAGGGCCGCGATCCCAGCGTAGCCAAGGTGTAATGTAATAGACGCCCAAAGTGAGCGCCATGATGATCCATTTCAGACGGCGAAACGACCCACTTACGCCTTTCGGAAAGATCTTTTCCCGTTTGGCGTAAAGGCCACCCTTGGCCTTGGCGCCTGTGTTGACCGCAGTGACATCGCTGCGGTCAATATCGGTGTTAGCTGACAACTTATTTGCTGCCTCCAAGCGAAATTACATAAGCCGCAAGTTCTTTCACTTTTACCGCACCGAGTTGTGGCTCCCAAGCCGGCATCACACCGTGGCGAGGGTCTGCCACTTGAGCGGCAATTCCATCAGCCGAACCCTTATAGAGCCAGATCTGGTCTGCGAGTTTTGGAGCACCCATCTCAATCTTGCCTTCGCCATTGTCGCCATGACAGGCAGCACAATTGTCTGTGAAGATCTGCTGGCCAGCCGTGGCCTTGCCTTCATCATGGTCAAGCTTGGCGAGTTTGAGCACATATTGAGTGACGGCGGCGATCTTGGCGTCATCAAGAATGCCGTCCTTGCCGAAGTCAGGCATTTGCGACTGATGCGTATCCTTGTCCACGGGCGAACGAACTCCGTGGCCAATGGTGGCGACGATTTGATCAGGCGAACTTCCCCATAGCCAATCGTCGTCATTCAGATTGGGGTAGCCCACCGCACCTTGTGCCCCTGAGCCGTGGCAAGCAGCACAATGCACCTTGAAGTTGGATGCACCAGCAGAAACCGCAAAGGCCTTCATTTCAGGGTCAGCCATGATGGCTGAAATCTGAGATACACCAATTTTATCCTCAAGTGCTTTGCGGGAATTTGCCACATCCGCCATGGTGTTTTCAATGTCACCACGGCTCGACCAACCCCAGAGGCCCTTGGTATTGCCCGTCAGACCCGGCCAGGCCGGATAGACAATCGTGTAGCCAATGGCAAAAACAATGCAGGCGTAGAAAGTGAGCAACCACCAGCGCGGCAGAGGGTTGTTCAATTCCCTGATGCCATCCCATTCATGGCCAGTGGTTTCAATGCCGGAGAATTGGTCAACGTCTTTCTTGTTGTAGCTCATGATCAGTCTTCCTTAAACGGAATGTTAGCGGCATCTTTCTGGGCGGCCCGGGCCGAGGGGCGGAGGGCATAGCCCGCAGCCACCACGAAGAACGCCACCATGGCCACCAATCCCCAGCTATCAACCAAAGTGCGAAGTGCTTGATATTCCCAGCTCATGGCTCACCTCTGGTTCTGCACGG
>JAYTIG010000014.1:0-2552 GCA_043731995.1 Hyphomicrobiales bacterium | reverse complement strand
ATGCGCCAACGCCTGTTGCTGATGCCATGATCATGCCTCCTTACATATTCGCAGCGCCGGCCTGCACGGCCTTGACGATGTTATGATAACCTGTGCAGCGGCAGATATTGCCTGAAAGTTCGCGGCGGATGGTTTTTTCATCCACGTTCTTGCCATTGCGTTTCACAATGTCGATCGCCGCCATGATCATGCCCGGCGAGCAGAAACCGCATTGCAGGCCATGGTGCTCCTTGAAGGCGGCCTGCATCGGATGCAGCTCCGTGCCCTTGGCCAGGCCCTCTATCGTAACGACATCTGCACCATCGCAAGCAGCAGCGAGTGTCGTGCAGCTTTTCACGGCCTTGCCATTCACATGAACCACACAGGCCCCGCACTGGCTGGTGTCGCAACCCACATGGGTGCCTGTCAGGCCCTGGGTTTCGCGAATGAATTCCACAAGCAATGTGCGGCCTTCAACTTCGCCGCTCACGGGTTTTCCATTCAGCTTGATCTTGATTGTTGGCATGCCACTCCTCCTCATTTGCGGGAAATTCGGGTTCCCACACTTTTTGTGTTCTTGGCAGCAGGTCAACACGCGCGGCAAAACCCGTCAATAGGCCGAAAGTACCCCCCACCCGACAGGCCCCTTTAATCAATTGCCAATCGCCAGGCGTGTTTGGACCAACGAGAGGCGATAACAGGCAATCACTGTCAGCTAATAGCGCTTCGGACCTTCCGGCTTGTTCTGCAAGATCAATTCAATCTCCGCCTGCAAATCGGCTGTCATGAGTTCGCGATTTTTGAGTGCCGTGAGATTGTCTTGCAATTGGCTAAGCTTTGAAGCACCGAGAATGACAGTGGAAACATGCCTGTTCGAAAGGCACCAGAGCAGCGCCATGTGATGAATGGGCAGCGCGGCCCTCTCCGCCAGTTTCGCAAGCTTTTCAACTTTTTCCAGCTTGGCCTTGCCGAGCGGGCTTTCCCATTCTTTTCTGAGCCACTCATAGCCAGGCAAATTCATCCGTGAGTCTTTGGGAATTCCGTTGTTATATTTGCCCGTGAGAATGCCAGAGGCGAGGGGCGACCAGATCGTAGTGCCCAAACCGACCGTGTCGTAGAGAGGCAGGAAATCACCTTCCACCTTGTGGCGCTCAAAGAAATTGTATTCCGGCTGCTCCATGGTCGGCGGCGTGATTTTCAAGTCTTTCGCAACCATCCAGGCTTCGGTGATTTGCTGTGCCGTCCATTGCGAGGATCCCCAATAGCGGACCTTGCCCTGCTGCACCAAGTCATGCATGGCCCGAACGGTTTCCTCAATCGGTGTGTCGATATCAGGCCGGTGGCAAAAAAAGAGATCGAGATAATCGACCTGCAACCGTTTCAAAGCAGCATGGCAGGCATCAAACACATGCTTGCGCGACAAGCCGCGTTGCGTGGGTTTGGAACCGCCCCAAAAGACTTTGCTTGAAACAATGTAACTATCGCGCGGCCATTTCAGCTTTTGCAAGGCATGGCCCATCAGTTCTTCGGATTTGCCGGCTTCATAGCCTTCGGCATTGTCATAGAAATTGATGCCCGCATCATAAGCCGTGGCCATCAGCTTCAGGGCATCGCTTTCATGCACTTGTTTGCTGAATGTGACCCAAGAGCCCAGCGAGAATTCGCTGACTTTCAAACCGGATTTTCCGAGACGGCGATATTCCATGGCTTAGACTTTGACGCGCAGCATGTGGTAACTATAAGGCGGCAGTTTCGCAACAAGGCTCTGGTCAAACACTTTGGCGCTTGTGCCCTTTTTGGGTTCAACTGTTTTTTGGTTTTTCAGGTCATTTACAGCTTCAAGCGGATGACCTGCGATCACCTGGTGGTCCAAGACGGTGGGGTTGCCAAAATCCTGCAATGCAAAGGCAACGTCCAGGCTCTCTTTGCCATTGCGATTGATCAGGAAGAAGGTGATTGTGCCTTCGCTTTCGTTGTGAACTGCGGCTGCGTCCAGATAGGGCACATTGTCAGCCACATCAGCATCATAGCCGGGGCATTTTACCGCGAGATTGAGTGCAGTTCCGCGCCCGAACAGTGAGGCGAAATAATAGGGATAGTAGGTGCTCTGCCGCCAGGCGGGGCCGCCCGGTTCTGTCATGATCGGGGCAATGACATTCACCAATTGGGCGATGCAGGCAATGCGCACAATGTCAGAGCGGCGGATAAAGGTGTTGATGATGCAACCCACCTGCAACACATCTTCAAAATTATAGATGTCTTCCAGCAGGCGCGGCGCATGGGGCCAGCCCTCTTTGCCCTCTAGAATAGCCCTGTCCTGCTCTCTGGAATGATACCAGACATTCCACTCATCAAATGAAATGTGGACCCTGTGTTTAGACCTTTTGTTGGCCCGGACCAGATTAATGGTGCTTTCCACCGTGCCTATATAGGCATCAAGCTTGTGGTTGAGCGCCAGGAAGTTCGCCGTGTTCTTGGCTTGGTTGCTGAAATACATATGCAGGGAAACATGGTCGATCGAGTCATAGGTATGCTCAAGAACAATGCGCTCCCATTCCGGATAGGTTTTCATG
>JAYTIG010000013.1:0-2557 GCA_043731995.1 Hyphomicrobiales bacterium | reverse complement strand
ACAATCCAGCCTGGGTGCGCGCCATTCAGGATGTGTTGGACTGCCTGCCGTCGGAACCAGCAGACCAGCTCAATGCTGATCCTGGCACCGTCGGCTTCCAGCAATTCCTCGCTGGCACGGGCTCCATGATCTCGTGGTGGGGTGATATTGGTACAAACGTTTACACCAATGACTCATCCACCATTCAGAACAAGGCGGCCTTCGACATTTTGCCCGGCTCTGACGATGTTTATAACGCCAAGACGGGCAAGTGGGACAAGCTGGCCTCTGGCCCGAACTACTCGCCTAACCTGGCCTATCTCGGCTGGGGCATTTACGTAATGGCGCGTGTTGATGCTGACGCAAAAAAACAGAAGGCCGCATGGTCTCTGGCTGCCCATCTTGGCGGCAAGGACATTGCGCTTTGGATGGCGGCATATCCGTCAGGCTTCCAATGCTATCGCAACAGCCAACACAACATTGATGAATGGGTGGGTGCGGGCTATGAGAAGAACTTCATCTCGAACTATCTCGACTCGCAGTTCAATTCCTACAACCATCCGAACGGCGCCATTGAACCGCGCATCCCCGGCATCTTCCAATATTACAGTGCTGCCGAAGACATCCTTGCCCAGATCTATTCCGGCAAGATGAAAGCGCAGGAAGGCGCTGATGCCATTGCTGCCGCGTGGGAAAAGTTGACTGATCAGCTCGGACGCGACAGCCAGATCAAGCTCTACAAAGCTTCATTGGGCGCGTAACCTCTACCCC
The DNA here is from genome assembly GCA_043731995.1 of Hyphomicrobiales bacterium. Classification (GTDB taxonomy): domain Bacteria; phylum Pseudomonadota; class Alphaproteobacteria; order Rhizobiales; family Aestuariivirgaceae; genus Aestuariivirga. Next base: position 1,807 of record JAYTIG010000013.1, on the reverse strand, counting down.
TCCCCGCCCCAACGGGCGGGGAGGGCATTGTTTTAGCCATGAGCAGCGACATCCTTTCAGCCCAAGAAGCGGTTTCCGGGCAGGTTTCGGAAACGCGCCAACGCGCGGGTGCGTGGATGATACGGCTGGCAACGTTTGGGTTTGCACTGTTGACAGTGGTGCAAACCCAATTTGCAATTGGCCTTTCTGATTTGGGGTTTTCAAGCTGGCTTCCGGTTTTCCTTGGCTTTGGGCTATGGGGCGTTTTCCTCTGCTGGGGTAATATCCTCAGGCTGGGAGAACAAGGCTGGCGCGCATTGTTTGTCTTGCCCGCAATCTTGTTGACGGTCGCTCTCGTCATTTTTCCCACATTCTTCGGCCTCTATATCGCGTTCAGTGACTGGAACCTGTCCTCGGCCACGGGCCAGCACTTCAACGGCCTCGCCAATTTCTACCAACTACTGGGCGACGAACGCGTGTGGAACGCACTTGGCAACATGGTTTTCTATGTAGCGACAGTGATTATACAATATGCCGTCGCCTTTGGCCTTGCTCTGCTGCTCAATGCGGAAATTCGCGGACGTAAGTTCTTCCGTGTGGCATTTCTTTTGCCATTCATGCTGTCACCCGTTGCTGTCAGCTGGATGATCGGCAAGTCGATGCTGGAATTCCGATTTGGCCCCGTCACAAACTTGCTGCGCACGCTGGGATGGGAGAACCCGTCGTTGCTCACCACCCCGTGGCTTGCAAAATCAACACTTGCCGCCATGGACGCATGGGTGTGGATTCCGTTCATGATGATCCTGTTGCTGGCGGGCCTGCAAGCCCTCTCCAAAGAAGTGCAGGAGGCAGCGAAAGTTGATGGCGCCAGCGGCTGGCAAGGATTTTGGCATGTGACCTATCCATTGATGTTGCCCGTCAGCATGACAACGGTGATCCTGCGCATCATCTTCCAATTAAAACTGGCCGACATTGTCATCAATACCACGTCCGGCGGGCCGGGGGGTGCCACCGACACGGTCTCAAGCTTCATCTTCCGTGAATACAAAGATCGTTCAAACGTCGGCTATGGAACGATGGTGGCGGAGGTCTACCTGGTTTTGATCATCATTTTCGTCAGTCTTCTGCTCAAGCTTTCAAACAAGATCATGCAAAGGCAGGGTGGCTAATGTCGGAGAACTTCAAAAAGACGCTGATCTACGCGGCACTCTCCGTCTGGACTCTTATTGCGCTCTTTCCGATCTTCTGGACTTTCTCGACCACGTTCAAGGTGGCCAAGGATGTGCAAACCGGCCAGATCATTCCGTGGCTGCAGTTTCAGCCCAATTGGCTGGGCCTGCGCGCCATTGGCCTTTCGCCAGACACCATCTTCACAGACTCAACACCGCGCGATGAATTCATCAAGCGCTTCTGGAACTCGATTGAGGCTTCACTTGGAGGCGCTTCGCTGGCATTGATTGTCGGCTCCACCGCTGCTTATGGGTTGAGCCGTTTTCAATATAAGTGGGCAATTTGGGGAAACCGCGATATCTCGTTCTTCTTCTTGTCACAGCTCATCCTGCCACCCGTCGTTCTGGCGATGCCATTCCTCGTTCTCTACAAGGAACTGGCCCTGCTCGATTCCATGTTCGGTTTGATCTTGATTTATGCGTTGATGGTGTTGCCCATAGTTATCTGGATCATGCGCGACCAGTTCGACAGCATCCCCAATGAACTCGAACAAGCCGCCTTGGTTGACGGGTGCTCCTCGTGGAGTGCCTTTTTCAAGATCATCGTGCCCATTGCCCTGCCGGGCATGGTTGCGGCCTTCATCCTTGCCGTCATCCTG
>JAYTIG010000012.1:0-6800 GCA_043731995.1 Hyphomicrobiales bacterium | reverse complement strand
TTGCGCAGATTGCGGCGATGGATGATGCCGCGATTTTCGCACTTGACGAAAAGCTCGGCCTCAAGGGCAAGAGCAAGAAGGAAAAGTGGGTTGAAGTGGCCAAGGATCTCGTGGCCCAAGGCTAATACCTTTCCGTATCAAAAATTCAAAAGGCCAGTCTTCGTGACTGGCCTTTTTTGTTGGGGCATGTGATGCTGGCAAATCCTTCCAAGCTAATCGGAGCCCAGCCCATGTCTCTCACCATGTATGAACTATCCGTGCCCGGCTTTCTGCGCATGTTGAAGGGCCTTTCGCGCGTCTTGGACAAGGCTGTGGCTCATGCGGCGGCTGGCAAGACGAGCCCTGAGGCGCTTCTTGCCTTGCGCCTCAATCCCACCATGTGGAACCTGGCCGAACAGGTGCGCGCCGCCTGCAATTTTCCGGTGCGCGCCTGCGTGCGGCTTGGTGGGGCCGCCATGCCACAATTTGATGGCAAGGATGACAGCTTCGAAGCCCTCAAGCAGCGCATTGCCTTCACGTTGAAGTTTGTTGAGGGTGTAGCACCCGCGGATTTTACCGGCAGCGAAAACAAGGAAATCATCTTCCCGCGTGGTGATGCGCAACACAAAATGAGCGGGCAGGATTATCTGTTCAACTTTGCCTTGCCGAATTTCTATTTTCACCTGACGGCGGCTTATGCGATTCTGCGCCAGCACGGTGTGCCGCTGGAAAAGGAAGACTACCTGGGCGAGGACTGAAGGCGGCGGCTCGGGCTTGATCATGCGCCAGGCTTGCGTTTTGCACGGGCCTTCAGGTGTTTCATTTTCCATTATTTCAATGTGGCTGACGCGCCAGCCCAGGCCTTCATAGAATCGGCGGCCGGCAATGTTTCCGCAAATGCAATCCAGCTCAAACTGCTTGGCACCCGTTTTGGCATCTCTTCTTCGGAACGGTGAATGCCAGTCTTCACTGGTCAATCGCCTATTACCCACTTTCTGATTTGAACCCTTGAATGGCGTGGCCAACAGCACATATTTCAGTGGCATAAGTTTTCTGTGGCAAGGACACCAATGACGGAGATTCCAACACTTTACGCATGGCTGGGGCAATCGGCGGCTCTTGAGAAACTCACTGCGGAATTTTATATCAAAGTGAAAATGGATCCGCTCTTGGCGCCCGTTTTTGCCTCCATGAATGAAAAACATCCGCATTATGTGGCGCAGTTTCTCGGCGAGGTTTTTGGCGGGCCTGCGGCTTATTCTGCCGAACGTGGCGGCCATGCCCACATGCTTTCACGCCATTTTGGCAGGCACTTGACGGAGGCTCACCGCCGTCAGTGGGTCAATCTATTGGTGGACACCGCGAATGAAATTGGCCTGGCGGCTGATCCGGAATTTCGTTCCGCATTGATGGGCTATATCGAATGGGGAACCCGCATCGCTGTGCAAACATCGCAACTGGAACCAAAAGCGGTGGAGCAGGAACCGATGCCCAAATGGGGTTGGGGCGAAGTCAGAGGGCCTTATGTTTCGCGCTAGGCCACGGTTCGGTATTTGTTTGCTAGAAATTGCGCCGGGCGCCGATAGAATGACAAAAGCGGGGTGGGCTATGATTTGACTCCCCCCCGTTAATTGCTAAATACCGCCCCAATACGTCAGATGGACAGGGTAAATGACCAAAGCGCGCACACTTTATGACAAGATTTGGGATGATCATGTGGCCCATGAGGCCGAAGATGGCACATGCCTTCTCTACATTGATCGCCACCTTGTGCATGAGGTGACCAGCCCCCAGGCTTTCGAGGGCCTGCGCCTGACGGGCCGCAAAGTGCGCCACCCGGAAAAGACACTGGCCGTGGTTGATCACAATGTGCCGACCACCGACCGTTCCAAAGGCATTGCCGAGCCGGAAAGCCGTATCCAAGTCGAAACACTGGCGCAGAATGCCAAGGACTTCGGTGTTCCCTATTTCAATGAACTCGACAAGCGGCAAGGCATTGTGCATGTGGTCGGGCCGGAACAGGGCTTCACCTTGCCGGGCACCACGATTGTTTGCGGCGACAGCCACACTTCCACCCATGGTGCATTTGGTGCATTGGCGCATGGCATCGGCACGTCTGAGGTTGAGCATGTGCTCGCCACGCAGACGCTGATCCAGAAAAAGGCCAGGAACATGAAGGTGGAAGTGAATGGCAAGCTGGCCCCTCACTCTACCGCCAAGGACATCATTCTTGCCATCATCGGCAAGATCGGCACCGCTGGTGGCACTGGCCATGTGGTTGAGTTTGCAGGCGAAGCGATCCGCGATCTTTCCATGGAAGGCCGCATGACGGTGTGCAACATGACCATTGAAGGTGGGGCGCGGGCCGGCATGGTGGCGCCTGATGAGAAGGCCTATGCCTATCTTCACGGCAAGCCCATGGCCCCCAAGGGTGCGCAATGGGATGCGGCACGGCGCTATTGGGATTCGCTGCTGACCGATGAAGGCGCGCATTTTGACTCCATCATCAAATTGGATGCCGCCAACCTGCCGCCGATCGTTTCTTGGGGCACCAGCCCGGAAGACGTGGTGGCCATTGATGGCAGTGTGCCAAACCCCGATCTCATCGAAGATGAAGGCAAGCGCCAATCGAAATGGCGTGCGCTTGAATACATGGATTTGAAACCCGGCCAAAAGATCACCGACATTGGCTTGGACGTCATCTGGATTGGTTCCTGCACCAATGGCCGCATTGAAGACCTGCGCGCCGTGGCCGAAGTGGTGAATGGCCGCCACGTTTCGCAACGGTTGGCTTATGCCATGATCGTGCCGGGCTCTGGCCTGGTGAAGGAACAGGCGGAAGCCGAAGGGCTGGACAAGATTTTCAAGGCCGCCGGCTTTGAATGGCGTGAACCGGGTTGCTCGATGTGCCTGGCCATGAACCCGGATCAGCTGAAGCCTGGGCAGCGCGCAGCCTCCACGTCAAACCGCAATTTTGAGGGCCGCCAAGGCTATAAGGGCCGCACCCATCTGGTTAGCCCCCGCATGGCGGCGGCGGCAGCACTGGCAGGCCATTTCATCGATATCCGGCAGAATTAACTTGTTAAACTGTGTTGAGGTTGCTTTATCCAGCCTTAACTGTCTGAGAACGAATCGCAGCTAGGGTTTCGCCGATTGGGCGCGGGCAAGCTGAACAAAGGCTGGGAAAATTCATGAGTTCTGTTAGCGTAAAAGCCGATGCGAAGTTTCTGCGCGGGGTATTGATGGCCCTTGTGGGCCTTACTCTGGTCAGCGGCGCTGTCGCCGGCTTCACCACCGTTCAAGCCATGAATGCCAAGCCTGTTTGCGAAGCGGGCTGCCAGTAATCTGAAAATTTGAAGCTGGATGCAAGGCGTTGCCGCAGGGCAGCGCCCGTTGGCGTTCGTTTTGTATCCGTTCCCAAAAAGCCAAACCGGCCATGTGGGAGAACATGGCCGGCTGGATCAAGGCATCGGTGAGGGGGCAGGGGACCGGGGCCTTTGAAGATGTTGGGCGATCAGAGCGGCGGATGCTCGCATCCGCTCGCCCGCGCGTTCTGAATATTTAATTTGTCGCATCTTTTCGCTCACAAGTGAGTCCACTTGTTCGCTCGATGCTTTTAGTAACCGCCGCAGTTCCACACACGGTGTGGGCCGAATACCATGTGGTGATGGACACGGTGCCAGCCAGACACCCATGTAAAGCCGCAATCACCACCGCCGTAGCCTGCATCGTAATAGCCAGGGCCATAATAGCCGCCATCCGAGATGCTCAGGCCGAAATGTGGGTGGCCGTAATCGCCAAAGCCAAAACCGAAGCCGATGCCGTCAGCCTTGGCTGCAGTTGCGGAAAGGCCGATAGCCAGTGTGGCGGCCGCGGCGAGGGAAATCAGGGTCTTTTTCATGGTCGTTTTCCTTTGATGCATTCAGTGGCTTGATTGCCGTTGATGGATGAAGTTCTAGACCGGCAGCGCTGAACCCACCCTGAGGCGCACATTCATTTTCGGTTCAGGTTGAAATCCAGCCATTCGCCTCCATCGGCGGGCTTGACCCGCCGAACCAGCATTTTGATGGCCTGCAAGCGTTGCTGGGTGGGCGGATCAAGTCCGCCCATGGAGAGGAGAGAGTTGCAATGGCAGGCAACTTTGCCCTAAAGCGCAGCCAATGAGCTCCAAACCCACCATTTTCATCGACGGCGAGGCTGGAACCACGGGTCTGCAGATCCGTGACCGGCTGAAGGGCCGCACCGATATAGAACTTGTGTCGATCGCGCCTGACAAGCGCAAGGATGCACAGGCGCGGGCCGATTTGCTGAATGGCGTGGATGTGGCCATCCTCTGCCTGCCGGATGAAGCGGCGATTGGGGCTGTCTCCCTCATCAAGCCGAATTCCAAAACCCGTGTCATCGATGCGTCCACGGCTTTCCGGGTGAATCCGGATTGGGCTTATGGATTTGCCGAAATGGACAAGGCGCAAGCAGCCAGGATTGCCCGCGCTTCGCGCGTGACGAATCCCGGCTGCTGGCCGCAAGGCTTTATCGCGCTCACCAAGCCGCTGCTTGATGCGGGCTTGATGCCAAAATCCTATCCGGCATTCTATCACGGCATTTCCGGCTACACGGGTGGTGGCAAGAAGATGATCGAGGAATATGTGGCCAAGGGCGACGCGGCCCCGCAATATTTCCCTTATGGCCTCACCTTCCTGCACAAGCATTTGCCGGAAATGAAGGCCTATACCGGCTTGGCCCATGATGTGTTTTTTGAACCGATCGTCGGCCGCTTTGCGCAAGGCATGCAGACTTCTGTGCCGGTGTTTTTGGATTTGCTGACACGCAAGGCTTCAGCCGCTGATATTCACGCTCTGCTGACACAGCATTTTGAAGGTGCCCGCTTTGTGGAAGTTGCACCCTTGGCCGGGATCGAACGCAGCACTGATATTACGCCGGAAGTGTTGAATGGCACCAACAACATGCGCCTTCATGTGTTTGCCAATGAGGCGCGCGGACAAGTGTTGCTGATGGCAATCTATGACAATCTCGGCAAAGGCGCTTCGGGCGCTGCCGTGCAAAATCTCAATCTGATGATCGGGGCGGATGAAGCCGCCTCGGTAGATCTGGCTGCTTGAAGGAAGAAGTGACATGCAAAAGTTTGAAGTGCTGAATGGCGTGGCCGCGCCGATGAACATCGTCAACATCGACACCGACATGATCATCCCCAAGCAGTTTCTCAAGACGATCAAGCGCACCGGCTTGGGGAAGTCACTGTTTTATGAAATGCGCTTCACGCAGGAAGGCCAGGAGCAGCCCGATTTCGTGCTCAACAAGCCGGCCTATCGCAAGGCCGAAATTCTGGTGGCGGGTGATAACTTCGGCTGCGGTTCTTCGCGTGAGCATGCGCCCTGGGCTTTGCTGGATTTCGGCATCCGCTGCGTGATCTCCACCAGCTTTGCCGATATTTTCTACAACAACTGCTTCAAGAACGGCATTTTGCCGATCAAGGTTTCACCTGATGACTTGAAGAAATTGCTGGATGATGCCTCGCGCGGCTCCAACGCCACGTTGACGATTGACTTGCCAAATCAGGAAATTCGCGGGCCTGATGGCGGCAAAGTGAAATTCGAGATTGACGCCTTCCGCAAACATTGCCTGCTGAATGGGCTTGATGACATTGGCCTCACGATGGAAAAAGTTTCCAGCATTGAGGCCTTTGAGAAGAAGAACGCGGCGAGCCATCCTTGGCTGTGATGTTCTCTCTTGACCGTATTAGCGGGAGAGAATGCCAAATTTGAATGCCATCCTCACCACGGTTCTTCCTGTCTTTGGCCTGATCGTTCTGGGTTATGGCGCGGCCTGGGCGAAAGTGGTGGATGGCGATGCCGTGCGCGGACTTTCGCTGTTTGTGTTCAACATCGCCATTCCGGCCTTGCTGTTCAAAACCACCGCCACAATGGACATGCAAAACGTGGCCCCATGGAGCCTGTGGGGCGCCTATTTTGGCGGGCTGGCCCTAAGCTGGGTTCTGGCCAGTTTTGTATCGCGGCGGGTGGAGAGCCTGAATTACAGTGGCGGTGCGGTGGCCAGCATGGCCACGGGCTTTGGCAATTTGGCCATGCTGGGCACGCCGCTGGCACTTTCGCATTTTGGCCAGCAAGTGGGCGTGCCGCTGGGCATCATTCTTTCGGTGCATGCACCCATCTTGTGGACAGCGGCAACCCTGCACCGTGAAATTGCGCGCCACGCGGGAAGCCCCCATTGGGCTGCCATGGGGCGTGAGCTGTTCAACAATCTTGCCCGCAATGCCATTGTGCTTTCACTGTTGGCGGGTGCCCTGTGGCGCTTCAGCGGGCTGGGCTTGCCTGCCATTCCAGACAAGATGCTGGACATGCTGGCTGATGCCTCGGTTCCCACGGCGCTGCTGGCGCTTGGCGCCTCGCTGGCGGGCTATTCAATGCGCGGTTCATTGCAAGGCATGTTCACGCTCATCTGCCTCAAGATGGTGGCCATGCCGATCTTTGTTTTCATTCTGGCGCATACGGTTTTCCCGCTGCCACCGCTTTATGCCAAGCTGGCCGTGCTGTTTGCGGCCATGCCCACCGGGGCCAATGCCTTTCTCTTTGCCCAGCGCAATGGCGAGGCTGTACCAGCGGTTTCTGGTGCTGTGGCCCTAGGAACAGGACTTGCGGCAATTACAGCTTCCGTGCTGCTTTACCTGGCGGATGCGGGGCTGATTTGATGAAACATTATGACGTGGTGATTGTCGGCGGGGCGATTGTGGGATCATCCACCGCTTACTATTTGCGCAAGAACGGGTTCAAGGGCTCCATCGC
>JAYTIG010000011.1:0-6834 GCA_043731995.1 Hyphomicrobiales bacterium | reverse complement strand
AACCCTCTCCCCAACGGGGAGAGGGAGTTAAGTAAAATGAAGTGCCCTTCTTCTCCATCTTCTCGTTGGGGGAGAGGGTTGGGGCTCATTGTCCCCGCAGCGGGAGGGTGAGGGGCCTTAGGCTCGCTCAATGCCGCGCCACGAAGCTCAAACCGTTGAACGCGCCAGAACCTTGCGGCGCGAAGCAACGCAAGCCGAGACCAAACTCTGGCAACATCTGCGTAACCGCCAATTGAACGGCGCGAAATTCACTAGGCAAGTTCCGATAGGCCCTTATTTCGCGGACTTCGCCTGCCGCGCTGCCATGTTGGTCATTGAGATCGACGGTGTAACGCATGAAACGCCGGAGCAACTCGCCCATGATGCAAAGCGCAGCGTCTTTCTTGTCGAGCAGGGCCATCGCGTGATCCGCTTTCGCAACGAAGATATTTTCGGTGATTTGGATCCGGTTTTGGCGGCCATCAATAGCGCTCTGGGCAAAGGCCCCTCACCCTCCCACCGCCGCTAACGCGTCGGCGGGCCCCAACCCTCTCCCCAACGGGGAGAGGGAATTTAGGTAAAGTGCTATTCCCTTTGTCTCCCTCGCCCCAAAGGGGAGAGGGTTGGGGCCCATGCGAAGCATGGGAGGGTGAGGGGCCTTAGGCTGGCTCTAAGTCGGGCCACTAGGCACAGACATTCCACCCCATCACCCCTTCGCCACCAGCGCCTTGAACTTCTCCGCATAATCAGGATGCCACCTTGACAGCGCGGGGCGGTTTTCGATGATGTCGCCTGCGGCCCAGGCGATGCGCTTTTCATCCAACGCGCGCGTCGTGTCGTTATCCGGGCACAGGATATAGAAATCCCCGCGTGCGAGAGCAGGCAACATGAAATCAATCAACTGTTCGGGCGTCCAGGCACCTGCGGGCTTAGGAGCGCCGCTCGCCGCTGTCAGGCCGGTGAACACCCAGCCGGGGATCAACAGATGCGCGCTCACCTTGCAGCCCGCAGTGTTGCGCAGTTCGTGCGCCAGCGCTTCCGTGAAGGCCTTCACGCCCGCCTTTGAGACATTATAGGCCGGGTTGCCGGGCGGGGTGGTGATGCCCTGCTTCGAACCCGTGTTGATGATCAGCCCGGGTTCTCCATGCGCGATCACGCCCGGGGCAAAGGCCTGCGTGCCGTGGATCACACCCATCAGATTGGTGCCCAGAATTTCCGCCCACGATGCAGAAGCCTTGAGCGTGGACGAGGACGGCCCAAGGCCCGCGTTGTTCATCAGCAGCGTGACAGGTGGCAGGCCCTGCGCCACTTGCGCTGCAGCCCGTTGCATCGCGGCTTCATCACTGACATCCACCCCAACGGGCAGCACCTTTGCACCCGTGGCGGCTAGCGCCTTGGCTGCGGCCTCAAGCTTTTCGCCCGGAAGATCAAGCATCGCCACCGCCATGCCGCGTTTGGCCATTTCCGTGGCGGCGGCAAGTCCGATACCAGAAGCCGCCCCGGTGATTACTGCAGTGCGTCCGCCCTTCAGTGCTGCATGGTCTGTCATTGTGTTCTCCGTCTCGCTCGGCGCGCCCCGCCATCGTCGCCCAGTGTTTCCACCGATTTCAGCGGTGGCAGAACCTGCACCCGCTTCAAATTCACAAAATCCGCCGTCTTGTGCGGAATGGCCATGGCTTCCACGAAATGTTGCTGGAACAGGGGCTCCACTGCCGTTTCGATTTTCTCGATGCGGCGCACCACGGCTTCCACCTCATCGCGCGCCGCCTTGTTGAGCAGCGCGATGCGCGCACCCGTGCCTGCGGCGTTGCCTGCACTTTGCACGCGCGACAGATCACAATCCGGAATGAGGCCCAGGATCATCGCGTATTTCATGTCGATGTGGCTGCCAAAGGCCCCGGCCAACCTTATCTTGCCCGGCTCGTTGATGCCCAACTTGTCCATCAACAGCCGCACGCCCGCATAGAGCGCCGCCTTGGCCATTTGAATGGCGCGCACGTCATTCTGCGTGATTCGGATGAGGGGCTGGTTGGATTCATCGGCAGGTTGGCGAATAATGTAATTGAAAGTGCGCTTGTGTGATTCAATGCGTGGGCTGCGCGCCGCAAAGCTGCCGTCCATCAATCCATCCTGGCTGATGATGCCAGCGAGATACATTTCCGCAATCGCTTCAATGATGCCGCTGCCGCAAATGCCTGTGACGCCGGTGCTGGCAATGGCATCTTCAAAGCCCGGCTCATCGCTCCACAACTCACAGCCGATCACTTTATAACGTGGCTCCAGCGTGGCGGCGTCAATGCGGATGCGTTCAATGGCACCCGGCGCTGCGCGTTGGCCGCAGGAGATTTGCGCGCCTTCAAAGGCAGGCCCGGTGGGCGAGGAGCAAGCAAGCAGCCGCTTCTTCGAGCCCAGAATGATTTCAGCATTGGTGCCCACATCCACACACAGCATGATCTCATCGCTCTCGTGCGGCGCTTCAGACAAGACAACACCCGCCGCGTCTGCGCCCACATGGCCCGCGATGCAGGGCAGAACATAGGCAAAGGCACCGGGGTTGAGCTTGAAGCCCATTTCCCTGGCCTCGAAGGTCAGCGGCAGGCCATCGGCCAGTGCGAAGGGCGCGCCACCGAGTTCCGTGGGGTCAATGCCGAGAAACAGATGATGCATCACGGGGTTTCCCACCAGCACCACTTCAAGAATATCGCTGAGCGCGATGCCCGCCTGTTTTGCCACCTCTTCCGCCAGTTGCTGCAACGCGCCGCGAATGGCCGAGGTGAGCTCCGCTTCGCCGCCAGGATTCATCATCACGTAAGACACGCGGCTCATCAGATCTTCGCCAAAGCGGATCTGGGGATTCATCAGGCCTGCCGAAGCGGCAACCGCGCCCGACGAAAGATCGGTGAGATGCGCGGCAACAGTAGTTGAGCCCACGTCGATGGCGAGGCCATAGAGCTTGTCATGGAAGCCCGGCCAGATGGCGGCCAGCCTGTTTCCTCCACCTGCTGGCCGCGAGAAAACGGCACAGGTGATCTTCCATTCGCCCTTGCGCAGAACCTTCTGCAGCTCGGCCAAGACGCCAAGATTGGTGGAAAGGCCTTCAATGTCCCATTGCTGCTTGAGTGCATTGTAAACCCGCTCCAGGTCGGAACTTGGCTTGTGCATGTCGGGCTCTTCAACTTCGATGTAGTAAAGATGCGTGGCAGGGTCGAGCGCAATGACGCGTGTATCCGCCTCTTTCCGCACCACCTGCTTGTGCACTTGAGACTCGGGCGGCACATCCACCACCAGATCGCCCTCAATCCTGGTCTGGCACGAAAGGCGGCGGCCCGTGGGCAGACCCTTGATGCGGTCATAACGCTGCTCCACCTGCGTGGCACCATTCACATGCGATGCGGAGGACGTGATGCCATGCTTGGCGAATTCGCCCTCGCCGATATTGATCTGGCAGCGCCCGCAAATGGCACGGCCACCGCACACCGAGTCAATGTCCACGCCCAGGCTGCGCGCGGCCTGAAGCACGGGTGTGCCCACGGCAAAACGCCCACGCTTGCCGGAGGGGGTGAAGACAATCAGGGGATTCTGCTCAGTCATGTGAGGCAAACTAATGAAGTTCAAGCGCGCCCGCCAGCGCCGAATGTTTGCTATGGGTAGCACTTTGCGACATACTTGCCCCCATGAACATCACCCCCGGCGATTTCACCGATCCGCGCGTCAAAGCACTGCTCGAATATCACTTGCGTTGCATGCATGCCTCATCGCCGCCTGGCCATGTTTTCGCGCTGGATTGGAGCGGGTTGCAAAAGCCCGGGATTGATTTCTATACCGGCTGGGAAGGCGAAACTCTGGTGGCCATGGGCGCACTGAGAGATATGGGCGGCGGCGCGGGCGAGATCAAATCCATGCGCGTGGCCGAAGGGCAGGCAGGAAAAGGTTACGGCAAGGCCATGCTGCTCTACATCATAGCGCAAGGCAGGCGGCGCTGCCTGCGGCGCCTGAGCCTGGAAACGGGGACTGGCAAGCCTTTCGAAGCAGCGCAGGCTCTCTACCGCCATTATGGATTTGAACAGGGCGGCAAATTCGCGGAATATGTGCAGACTGATTTCTGCCGGTTCTATCATTTGAAGCTTGCTTAACGTCGGCTGCCGTCGTTGATGCGCGCCACAAGCGCATTGGTGCAGGAATTCTCATTGGCCTTGCCGGCCAGCCGCGCCACCAGCCAGTCAGTCACTGCAGGAAAGGCGGCTGTGGCAGAGCCGGAGTGGCTCATGTTGGCAAGCGCGGTGAACTTGATATTGCCGCCATTCATGCAGCTTGAACTGAGGGCGGCCTGAGTCACTTCGGGCCGCACGATGCTGTCTGAGCCGCCTTGCACGACTAATAAAGGCGCCGTCTTTGGAAAGACAGGCAGTGAATTCTCCAACAGATAGCGCCGCCATTCGGGATGTTGCAGCGGATTGGCTGCAAACATGTCAGCCCTGAACTGTTGCTGCAATTTGAAGGCGTCAATGCTTCCGCCAAGATCATCCACACAGGTCTTGTTGATGGCCCAAGCGGTGGCAATTGCACTATCGCTCAATACGTCGCGCAAGCTGAGGCCATATTTGATAGCCCATGATTGCAGCGTGTAGCTGAGCAGGATTTTGCCCTCAATGGTGCTGACGTTGTATGAAAACAGCCGCAACAGATCTGTGGGCGGGGCAATTGCTGCGGCCCCTTTGAGCGCAAATTCCGGCATGTAGCTGGGCGCTTCCCGGGCCGCGAACAGCGCGGCGTGGCCCCCCTGTGAAAAGCCATAAATGGCATAGTCTCGCGAAACTTTTAGCCCGGGCAGGCGTGCTGTTGCGCGCACGGAATCCAGCACCGCAAAGGCTTGGCCCTTGCCGATGAGATAACCAATGGGTCCCTGTGTGCCGAGCCCCGGATAATCCGTTGCCACGATAATTTTGCCAGCGCCAATAAGTTCTTTCACGCCAAGGATGGATTGCAGCGGCGTTTGGCGCAGCGAGGGGGCGCAGCCAAGGGCAGTGCCAACGGTGGGGTGAGCCCAGGCAACGATATTCTGCGAGCGGCCAGCGGCGGATTGCACAGTCGAGGCCACCACGATGCCTGAGGAAATCAGTGGCCGGCCAACATAATCCCGCGTCGTGTAGAGAATGCGCCAAGCCTTGGCGCGAAAGAGTGGGGGCATGGAGATGGGCTGAGCCCTCAGCAGCGTGCCGGGCGGTTGGGCGGCCTGAGCCAAAGTGGCAGCGTAGAAATTATCAGCTTGGGCCGGGAAAACCTGCAGAGCGAGGCCCAGGGCAAGCACGACCCAAAAGGCACAGAACTGTTTTAAAACGGAGCGGACTCTCGCATGCATGGCAAGTTCAGTCATGGGCAAGTCATCTTGCTGAAAGCTGCGCATCGAGACAAGCCATTACAGAAGAAGAGTTAATCCCGCCCAATCCGCCCCAGATGTGTATCCTTGAAGCTTGACATATATTTCAGCCCATAACCCAGTGCACGGTCGGTGCCGATATGGGCGAACCAGATGAGGGCGATGGAAAGCATCCATGAGTTGCCTGTGAAATGCGCCATGAGCAACAAAACCCAGGGCAGGGGCGTGGCATGGAAAATGTTGTATGAAATCGCCCCCGCGCGCGGCCCAGCGAGATAGCCGATCATCGAAAGATCAGGCAGCAGGCTGAGCACCGCAAAAAGCGTCCACGAAAAACCCTGCTGCCAATAGAGCAACAAAGCGGCAATGGCGTAGCAAGTGCCTTCGATCCTGAGCAAAAGGCTCATGCCAGTTTACCTCCGCCGCCGCGCCTCTCTTGCGGCGCGCCTGGCGGCGATGTCTTCGTTGGAGGAGATTTCGCCTGCGGCCTGGGCTGCGGCTGATGGGGCGTTGGTCATTTCGCGGAACTTGTTGTTCCAGAATCGGCAATGCGCATCCGTACCATTGAGAACATTGGCGCCAAAAATGGCGTGCATGTCTTCATCATGCAGCGGGTTCATGATGGCGCTGGTCATGCCATGCGAAGCGGCCATGGCGAGGAAATAGCCTGTGAGTGCCCGGCGGTTGGGCATGCCGAATGACACATTCGATGCACCACAGGTGGTGTTGACTTTCAACTCTTCGCGCAAGCGGCGCACCAGGCGGAACACCTGTTGGCCGGCTGTGCCCATGGCACCAATCGGCATGACCAGCGGGTCAACCACAATGTCTTCCGGCTTGATGCCGAAATCCGCCGCGCGCTGCACGATCTTCTTGGCCACGGCGAAGCGCACATCCGGGTCTTCCGAAATGCCGGTCTCGTCATTGGAAATGGCCACAACCGGAACGTTGTATTTCGCCACCAGCGGTAGGATGGCTTCGAGTTTTTCTTCTTCGCCCGTCACGGAATTCACCAGCGGCCGGCCCTTGGCGGTTTCAAGCCCCATCTTGAGGGCAGAGGTGACCGAAGAGTCGATGCACAACGGCAAATCGCAGACTGACATCACGATCTCCAGCGTCTGCTTCATCAGCGGCGGCTCTGTCTCATTTGGGTTGACGGCAGTGACACCAGCATTCACGTCCAGGATATGAGCGCCAGCAGCCATCTGGGCCAGCGCGTCCTTGATCACGGTTTCAAAATTCCCAGCCTGCATCTCGGCGGCCAGCTTCTTGCGGCCCGTTGGATTGATGCGCTCGCCAATCACGGTGAAGGGCTTGTCAAAGCCGATGATGTGGGTTCGCGTGGCAGAGGCAACGAGTGTGTGAGTCATGGTTTAAGCTTTCCCGCCAGTGGCAATAAGGGCTTTGATTTTCTCTTGGGTGAATTCGGCTTCCAGCGCCGCCTTGGCTTTATCAGCCTCCGCTGCCAGATCATCAGA
>JAYTIG010000010.1:0-2574 GCA_043731995.1 Hyphomicrobiales bacterium | reverse complement strand
AGTCGGTTGGAGGGCGTTGAGTTCGTGGTGGCCAACACCGACGCGCAAGCCCTGATGCAGAACGCCGCCACGCGCCGCGTGCAAATGGGCACCGCCCTTACCGAAGGGCTGGGCGCAGGCTCCCACCCGGAAATTGGCGCTGCAGCCGCTGAAGAAGCGCTGCAGGAGATTGTTGATCATCTTGCAGGTTCGCATATGGCCTTCATCACCGCAGGCATGGGTGGTGGCACAGGCACAGGTGCTGCCCCCGTGATTGCAAGAGCAGCCAAAGAACAAGGCATCCTCACCGTAGGTGTAGTAACAAAGCCGTTTCATTTCGAAGGCGTGCGCCGCTTGCAGACAGCCGAGCGCGGCATTGAGGAACTCTCGCGCTACGTTGATACGCTGATCGTCATTCCCAACCAGAACCTGTTCCGTGTCGCCAACGAAAAGACCACCTTCGCCGCCGCCTTCGCGATGGCTGATCAGGTACTCTATTCCGGCGTGGCCTCGATCACCGAATTGATGACCAAGGAAGGCCTGATCAATTTGGATTTTGCCGACGTTCGCTCCATCATGAGCGAAATGGGCAAGGCCATGATGGGCACGGGCGAAGCCTCTGGCGAAAAGCGCGCCATTGAGGCTGCTGAAGCCGCGATCTCCAACCCGCTGCTCGACGATGTGTCGATGCGCGGGGCGCGCGGCCTGTTGATTTCGATTTGCGGCGGGCCTGATCTCACCTTGTATGAGGTGGATGAGGCTGCAACCCGCATCCGCGAAGAGGTTGACCCGAATGCCAATATCATTCTGGGCGCCACTTTCGATGATGCACTCGAAGGCACGATGCGCGTGTCTGTCGTGGCGACAGGCCTTACGCCTGAAGCCTTTGGCGAGGTTTCGGAGCAGGAGGAGGCCACTCCTGTTGCTGCCCGGGTTGAACGCAAGATTTATGCGGCACCAATTGCACCGCGCGTGAAAATTCCCAGACCAGCTGCCATTGCCCATCCCGTGATGCAATCGCTTGAAGATGAAGCGCCGGCTGAAGAGCTAGCGCATGAACAAATGCCCGCTGTGGCGCAGGCCGCTCCGGCACAAAAGGCCATGGGCCGAATTCCCTCGATTGACCAGTTTCCGCGCATTGCCCAAGCTCAGGTGGCGGCGCAACAGTCGCGCATTGAATCGATTGCCGAGCACTCACAGAAGAAGCGCAAAGGCCTGTTTGAGCGCCTTGCAGATGTGGGCCTTGGCCGCCGCGCCGACCATCACGCGCCAGAAGTTGCCGCACCGGCACCTGCTCCACGCCGTGCCGAACCAAAAATGCAGCCGCAGGCGGCAGCGCCTGTGATGCAAGAAGCCCCAGCATTGGAGCCGCAGTCTGCCTATGATGACGACCAACTGGCGATTCCCGCATTCCTGCGCCGCCAGGCGGCCTCGTAAGCGACGGATAGAGTTCAACTAAACCCGGCAGCCACAGTTCTGCCGGGTTTTTGTTTGATGGCCCTGTTGAGGCCCGCAGTGCAATGCTATGAGGGCGCCATTCATCAGGTGAAATCTTGGCCCAGAAGTTGAAACATGCCGCCCGTTTGGGCTTTCTTGCCGCCAGCATGGCCGCGATCCTTTTCGCCCGGCCTGCACAAGCGAACCTCTTCAGTGATATATTCGGCGGCAAGGATAAGCCTGCGCTCTCGCCTGATCTCGGCAAATCAGATGATCAGCAGGTGGCTGGCCTCTACAATGAAGGCCTCGACCAGATGGCAAAGGGCAATTACACCACGGCTGCCAAGCGCTTTGGTGAAGTGGAACTGAAATTTCCCTATTCCAAATGGGCCACAAAGGCACTGCTGATGGAGGGCTTCTCCTACTATCAGGCGAACAAATATTCGGACTCGGTTGATGCCTGCCAGCGCTTCATCAGCCTGCACCCGGGCCACCAGGATATTGCCTATGCTTATTACCTGGTTGCGCTGTCGCAATATGAACAAATCAATGATGTCACGCGCGACCAGTCGCAAACTCAGGCCGCGCTCGATGCGCTGGAGGAAGTGTCGCGCCGCTTTCCGGATTCAAAATATGCCGCTGACGCCAAGCAACGTGCTCTTCTGGCGCGGGACCATCTGGCCGGCAAGGAAATGGAAGTGGGCCGCTATTACATGAAGCACGGCGACTACATGGCCGGCATCAATCGCTTCAAGAATGTCGTCACCAATTACCAAACGTCTTCGCAAACGCCTGAGGCACTTTACCGTCTGACCGAAGGTTACATGGCGCTGGGAATTCGCTCTGAGGCGCAAACAGCGGCTGCGGTTTTGGGTCATAACTTCCCGCAGTCATCCTGGTATCGCGACGCCTACCAACTCGTCGCCAGCGATGGCCGTGCACCCGTGGCCAACAACTCCAGTTGGATCGCCAGGGCCTTTGGTCTTTGAGGGTTGAATTGCAGACGTGATCCAGCCCTTGTTCGCCCCGTGTCATGCGGGGCGGAGAAAAAGGGAAGAAGAAATCAGCTTAATTGAGCATCGCTATCCCGCATTGGAAAAGAATGGAGGGGAAGTTTCTGCCAGGCTTTGCGCCGATCAGAATTCTGAGGGTGGTGAA
>JAYTIG010000009.1:0-2588 GCA_043731995.1 Hyphomicrobiales bacterium | reverse complement strand
GGCTGGGATGATAGAAGAACAGTGCCACAAGCAATGGCAGGCCCAGAAGCCAGATGCGCGGGCTGAGCACTTGCGTGATGCGCCCGCCATCCAATGGTGAAACCGGGATGAGGTTGAACAGGTTCAACATGAAGCCGGAATAGGCCAGTGCGATGTAAAGTTCCTGGCCCGTGTTGCGGCCATAGAAATAGCAGGCAAATGACCCCAGCGTTCCGATGAAAGGGCCAGCATAGGCCACATAGGCTTCGGTTTCGGCATTATGCGGCGTTTCGCGCAAGTTGATCATGGCGCCGACGAAGGGGATGAAGGCGGGCAGGCCAACGCTCAATCCGCGCTGTTTGGCAGCAAGATAATGCCCCATCTCATGTACGGCCAGCAGAATCACAAAGCCCGCAGCAAAGGGCCAGCCAAAAAACTGGGCATAGACCCAGATGGTGGCCAGCATTGACAGGATGGAGATCAGGGCCTTGCTCTTGAGGAGAAGAAAGAAAAGTGAGCTCATGGCCTTAATGTAGGCAGCCTTGGGCTTGGCGGCAATGCTGACGCTTCTGCCTGAAAAGTTGGAGGCAGGCGGCAAAGAGCTGCAAACAACGCTCCGTCACCCCTGCGAAGACAGGGGCCCAGCTTTGGCAGGTCTCCGGAGTTGGTTATTCAAGCTGGATCCCCGCCTTCGCGGGGATGACGGGGGGGGGGAGATTTAGGGTCGAAAATAAGTCTGTTTTTCCCGAACAAAAGCCCGGCACAAGGGCCGGGCTTTGTGAATCAACTGGCAGGATTGTTCAGTTCGCCTTGGATTTCACGGCGGTGATTGAATCTGCGATCAGCTTGGCATTGCCCTTGGCGCCTGCGATGATATTGGTGGCGGCGGCGATGGCCAGATCGGTGGCGTGGCCACGCACTTGCCTGACAGCGGTGGCTTCGGCCTGGGCGATTTTGGCTTCGGCTTGCTTGGTGCGGCGGGCGATGGTTTCGCCCAGCTTTTTCTTGGCTTCCGCAGCAAATTCGACAGCCTGGGATTTGGCTGAGGCAATGATGTCTGCGGCTTCCTTTTCCGCATCCAGCTTCTTCTGCTTGTAGTCTGCCAGCAGCTTCTCGGCGTCTTCACGCAGCTTGCGCGCGTCGGCCAATTCCTTCTCGATCAGCTTGGCGCGGCTATCCAAGGCGGCGCCAGCCTTTTTGTGGCCGCCCGCCCAGACAACCACACCGAAGAACAGAACCAGGGCAACAAAGGCGTAGAAGGTTTGATCCATGAATTCCATCTTCGCCTCCTTAAGCCTTGGCCACTGTGGCCACGGCCTTGGCCGCCGCGGTTTTCAGCGTCTTGGCTCCGGTGAGCTGGCTTACAATTTCGGAAGCTGAGTCTGCGGCAATGTCATGAACTGACTCCATGGCCTTGGCTTTGGCCTTGGCGATCTGATCTTCCGCAGTCTTGATTTTGGCGGAAAGTTCAGCGCCCAACTTGGCTTGCTGGGCGTCCGTTTCCCTCTGTGCCGCGTCACGCGTTTGCTTGGCAATGTCACCCGCATTGCTGCGCGCGTCAGCGAGAGATTTTTCATAAGCCTTGAGTGCTGCTTCAGTTTCGTTTTTCAGGGCCTGGGCCCTTGCCACGTCTCCATCAATTTGGCCCTTGCGGGCCGCCATGATGGCAGCGAGGCGCGGCAGCACCAGCTTTGAGAGCAATGTGTAAAGCAGGGCAAAGAAGATCACCAGCCAGAACAGCTGAGACGGGAAGGTTGATGAATCCAGCGGTGGAAATGCGCCGCCTTCAGCTTGGCCCGGGGTTTCGGTTGTTTCGGTGGTTGCCATTTTGCCTGCTCAATACATTCGAAGCTGCCCGTGAACGAGCCAGTTTCAGTCTGTTCGTTCCGCTTCGCTTACTTCACGAAGAGGAGGAGAAGGGCCACAACGAGCGAGAAGATGCCGAGGCCTTCAGCCAGAGCAGCACCAATCAGCGCGTTGGTGAACTGGGCACCAGCGGCAGCCGGATTGCGCAGGGCGCCCGACAGGAAGTTGCCGAAAATCAAGCCCACACCGATGCCAGCCCCACCCATGCCAATGCATGCGATACCGGCGCCGATGAGCTTTGCTGCGTTTGCGTCCATTTTGTTTCTCCTTGAAAAGTGTTGGACTGTTAAAGTTCTGGGTTAGTGATGGGTGTGAAGCGCGTCATTGAGATAAACGCACGTCAGGATGGCGAAAACGAAGGCCTGCAGAAAGGCCACAAGAAATTCAAGCGCGGTGAGGGCCACCGCCATGAACAGCGGAGCGATGGAACCAATGGCTCCGCCGATGCCAAGCGCCACCAGGCTGACCACGAAGCCCGCAAAAACCTTCAATACGATATGGCCAGCCAGCATGTTGCCGAACAAACGCAAGCCCAATGAAATGGGGCGTGACAGGAATGAAATGAATTCGATCAGCGAAATCAATGGCAGGATTGCCAAGGGCACGCCTGAAGGCACAAAGAGCTTAAACCAGCCGAGACCATGCTTATAGATGCCGACCACAACCACGAGGCCCACGACAAAGACGGCGAGAGAGGCAGTGACGATGACATGGCTGGTGACGGTGAAGAAATAGGGGAACAT
>JAYTIG010000008.1:0-6878 GCA_043731995.1 Hyphomicrobiales bacterium | reverse complement strand
GGCCGCCCTTGTGTGTGCCTCGTCACGGGAGACGCGACCGTTTTGAAACTCGTCCAGCAGCCAGTTGGTGACCCATTTTCTCGCCCATTCAACAAAGCCGTTCTTGTGGAGACAGATTATGCCGCCAACGTAATTGGCAAGTGGGCCTCCAAGATCTGATGGAATGTTGCGGTGGTAAACAAGTAAATCAGGTAAGGTTGTTCTCGCAAACGTGTCACTTTGAATTGCGAGCCTTTCGCCATGGGCAGCGTACACTTGAGCATCAAACTCTGTGGAATTGATGAAGCCCAAAAATTCGTCCACCAAGATAGTCTCCCTATCCGCATAGGCCTTGTGCAACGGACCATAACCTCCATCAATCGATGGTGCATCGCCCAGAGTAGCGCCGCGAATCACAGTGAACGCCTCATCCAGCCTGATAAATCCAATCGGAGGTAAATGTTCGTCCATCGCATCGCACCTTTTGTGCACCGCGTTTAAAGCTGCGCGGGCGGCGGTGCAGCCGCTTTTCGGGGATCAACCTAGCCCAGCAAGTGAATCATGTTTTCGGATTGTGGCGAATTGCAGCCGATTCTTGCCTGCAGTCGTTATTCACAGCCCTTTAAACTTTTTGTCTCGGAAGGTTTACAACCTTCCCATCCTTTGGAGTGACGCAGAATGCGCCCCATTGGTCCATCAACTGCCTTCGCTTTTCGAGCAATGTCGAATGGGCATAGGAGCGCTCAACATCGCTGCCGACAAGGTGTGCCAAAGCCATTTCCGCAACTTCGCGTGGGAATGATGTGCAATCCTGCGCCCATGTTCTGAATGTGCTGCGCATCCCGTGCGAAGTAATGTCGGAACGGCCCATCCGCCGCAACAGCATCAGCATGCTCATGTTTGAAAGATGGTGGTGCTTATCCTTTCCCACGAACACGAACGGATGTCCGTCAAACCGTGGGATCGCCTCCAAGAGCGCAACAGCAGGGCGGCTCAGCGGCACAACATGGTCTCGGTTTGCCTTCATCCTTGAGGCAGGAATTGTCCACAAGGCTTTGCCAAGATCAATTTCAGTCCAATGGGCACCTAGAATTTCAGATGTGCGGCAGGCAGTCAGTATGGTCAGGCGCAACGCCAGAGCGGCGTCACTTGGCTTGTTTCCAAGATCAGCAAAGAAGGCTGGCAATTCCGGATAGGGCAATGAGGGGTGATGACGGACCTTGCTTGCGCGCTTATTCGCCGATTTCTTGAACGCGGCCATCGTAGCCAAGTTGTTTTCCCACGCGGCAGGATTCTTGATGTGGATCATATCGCCATTTGGCGCTGCATTGCGGAACCCCCTCGGGATGGCCTCCGCAAAGACAGCTTCAAGCCTCCAGCGTAATTTTCTTGCGGTCTCCAAGCGCGTTCGCCAGACAGGTTTCAAGACTTCAGCAACATCACTGGTTGTTATGTCGTTCATCGCCTTATCGTGCAGTGGCTTGGCGTAGTGAAGCATCGCACGGTCCCACGCCTGGCGCGTCTTCTTGCTCTTGAAGCCAGGTGCTGCGTCGGCAATGTAGGCCTTCGCGGCCTGCAAGAACTTCGGTATCCCCGCCTTGATTTGCTGCTGTTGTCGGCGAGCAGTGGCATTCATAAGCGGTGCAGGATCACGCTGCGCCGCAAGATGGCGGGTTGCCTGCTCGCGCCTCTCTCTGGCCTCGGCGAGCGTCAATTCCGTCACCGAACCGAAATTCAGTTCCCGACTTTTGTTGACACCAAACGCGTAGCGAAAGACCCAACTTGCGGAACCAGACTTGGCCACCACCAGATAGAGGCCTTGTCCGTCCGCGTACTTGCGCGGCTTGCGCTCTTTCTGATTGACATCGACTGCACCTCCAAGGCGGTTAGCCTGAGTGCACCGTGTTTTTGGCCCTTTGCCTTTGGCATCATTCGAAAGCTTCAAAACCCCAAATTCAACCCCAATTCAAACACGACTTAAGGCGAACGTCCACGGCCATGAGAGAACGAAAACGAACGAATTATATGGAGTTTTTCTGGAATTTGCAGTCAACGGCGAATGATGGTGAACGACACCGGAAGAGCGTATGGCGTCCCGGAAGGGATTCGAACCCCTGACCCCAGGTTTAGGAAACCTGTGCTCTATCCTGCTGAGCTACCGGGACGTGACTTTGCTGCTAGCATAGCCGCCGCACGATTTGAAGCCGCTTAAATCCTTGCCAGAACCTGGCGCACACTCTGGCCCAGCTTGTCACAAATTTCGGCCAGTTCGGCATCGGTGGCATTATAGGGCGGCGCCAAAATGATGATATCGCCGTTCACACCGTCGGCGTTGCCACCCACGGGGTAGCAGATCAAGCCATTCTCAAAGGCCTGCAAACGCACCTGCTGGAACAGTTTCAGATCAGCTGGGAAGGTCCGCTTGGTCGCCCGGCTTTCCACCAGTTCAACCGCCTGAAAATAGCCGCGCCCACGGATATCGCCAACAGCTTCAATGCCCGAGAGCGCACCAACCATCAGCGCTCGCAGTTTCGCTTCATTGATAGCCACGCGCTCCACCAGTTTTTCGCGTTCTACAATCTTCTGAACTGCAACGCCCGCGGCGCAACAGGCGGTGTGGCCAGTAAATGTATGCGCGGTTTGCGGTTGGTGATTGATCGACTCACTCACGCGGGCAGAATAGACAGTGGCCCCAAGTGGCAGGTAGCCAGCGGCCAAGCCCTTGGCCACGGACATGATGTCAGGCTCTGCGCCATCATGTTCCAGCGCGCGCCAGGTGCCGCAACGCCCGGCCCCGCACATCACCTCATCGGCAATCATCATCACGCCATGGCGCGAACAGATGTCGCGCACTCGCTTTGCATAACCTTCTGGCGCTGGCACACAGCCGCCTGCCGCGCCAACCACCGGTTCAAAAATGAAACCCGCAATTGTTTCAGCTCCGTGGCGCAGAATCGCCGTTTCCAACTCCTGCGCCGCAATTGCAGCCAAGGTTTCTGGCGTGGCTCCGGCAATTGGCCGATAGGCATTGACGGGCGAAATGCGGATCGCTTCAATCAGGGCGCCTTCGAACGCCACCTTGCGTTCCAAAAATCCGGAAACCGAAAGCGCACCCAGCGTATTGCCGTGCCAGCTGCGCTCGCGCGCGATGAACTTGCGCCGTGACTTTTGCCCAATCGCCGTCTGATATTGCAGGGCCAGTTTCAGGCAACTTTCAACCGCCTCAGAACCACCCGTATTGAACAGCACGTGCTGCAATTCGCCCCCACAGCGGCGCGTGACGATCTCAGTCAGTTCTTCCAGCGCATCAGTGTTGAAATTCTGCCGGTAGCCATGTGCAACCCGCTCCAATTGGGCTGAGATGGCGGCATTCACTTCCTCATTGCCATGGCCGATGCAATAGACCGCGGGCCCGCCAGAGCCATCGATATAGAGCTTTCCGTTCACATCTGTGAGGTAACAGCCACGGCCAAAGGCCACCTTTGGCGGCGGCAGCACGGGCGGTATCAAAACTGGTGTTTTCTCTGTCATGAGCATAGCTTAGGGCTCATTCAAACCAACGGCTATATCCAGATGAGCATCGCCTATCGACCCATGCGGCCCGGCCAGGAAGATGCCGTGGCCACTTTTGTGCGCCAGCTTCCAAAGGATTTGGGTTTGGCTGTGGTCCCGGCTATCACTGGCGAATTGCTGCGTCAGTGGCAGCCGCATGTGCAAGTGATGATCGCCGACAACTCCGGGCTTTTGGTTGGAGCCTGTGTCTGGTTTTTCACCTTTTCAACCTGGCGCGGCAGCAAGGGCGCCCATATCAGCGACCTCTATGTCATGGGCCATATGCGAGGCCGCAAGATTGGGCAAAACCTGCTCGGGGCCGTGGCCCGAGAGGCCATCAAACATGACGCCAACTACCTGCGCCTTGATGTGACAACCGTAACGCCAACCCCACGCGCCTTTTATGAAAAGCTCGGCTTTGTGGCTGATGAAGAAGATTTGACCTTGTACATTGATCAAGACAAACTCAGGGCTTGGAATATGGAGGCAAAATCATGACCATCAAAACCGTCGGCCTGATTGGTGTGGGCCTCATGGGCCACGGCATCGGCAAGAACATTCTTGCCAAGGGCTTCAAGCTCAATGTGCTGGCCCACAGGAACCGTGCGCCGGTGGATAGCCTTGTCAGCCTTGGCGCCAACGAGAACGCCACCATTGCAGACTTGGTCAAGGCATCTGACATGCTCATTCTGGTAGTGACAGGAACGCCGCAGGTTGAAGAGATCATGCTGGGTGAAAAGGGCGTCCTGGCCCATGCCAAGGCCGGCCTCATCGTCGCGGATTGCTCCACGGCAGAGCCGCACTCCACCATCAAGATCGCCGCAATCGCCAAGTCCAAGGGCGTGGATTTTGTGGATACGCCGATGACACGCACACCCAAGGAAGCTGAAGCCGGCAAGCTTGGCCTCATGGTGGGTGGCGATGCCGTGACATTCGGCAAGATCAGGCCAGTGCTGGAATGTTTTTCCGACCTGATCGTGCCCACAGGTGCTGTTGGCACCGCGCATCAGGTGAAGCTCATCAACAATTTCCTCTCGCTCAGCCATGCCGCCATCGCTGCCGAGGCCATCACCGTGGCCGCCAAGGCCGGTGTGGACATGGAGGCGCTGCGCGAGATCATCATGGGCGGTGGGGCGGCCTCGGTGATGTTTGGCCGCCTCATCAATGTGCCGCTGCATGATGATGACAGCCATGCCAAATTCGCCATCCGCAATGCCCGGAAAGATTTGCGTTACTATACCAACATGACCGAGCAGATGCCCGTGGCCTCTTATCTGGCCGAACAGGTGCATCAAACCTACGTATTGGCTGACACACTGGGCTATGGCGAACGCTTCGTGCCCCGGCTGATCACCATGATGATGAAAAATGCAGGGATCGAGAAATAGTCACCGGCCTTTTCGGGGCGCGGCCTTCTTCACTCTTGTTCTTGAAGCCGCAGTCTTTTTCCGCGGCGGTTTGGTGACGGCGAATATGGAAGGCAACTCTTCCACCTTCCCGGCCCCATCATCAAAAATCCCGGTATCATCCTTCAGGCTGAAGGGTAGTGCACCAGGCTTGGGCTCATAAAGACTCCGGAAAACCGTGGGCGGCTGCACACGCGATTGCCCTAGCTGCGAAAGCAATGGCTTGGGCGCTGGCGTGCTGAAGGTTGAATGCTGTGGCGGTGCCGTATTGAGACGCACCAGCCGTATGCCGGCGTGGTCTGCAGTCTCTGGCACACCAATCAGATAGCCCTGCCCCAAGCCACAGCCCAGCGCCGCAAGGTTGTCAATCTGCTCTTGTGTTTCAATGCCTTCGGCTACCACCGCCATGTTGAGACTGCGCGCCAATGCAGTGATGGAGGTAATGATCTTGCCATTGCGGTCGGTGAAATTGTCCGGCGCGATGAAGGAGCGGTCAATCTTCAAGGTATCGAATGGAAAGTCACGAAGCGAAGCGAGACTGGAGAAACCCGTACCGAAATCATCGCAGGCCAGCCCCACGCCCATGGCCTGCAGCTGGCGTAGAATATTCGCCGCCCGCTCCGGCTGGCGCATGATCACGGTTTCAGTGATTTCCAGTTTCAAACTGCCACCTTCAAGGCTCTCGCGTTCCAGCACCTGCTTGACCTGACGTGGGAGGTCCGCAGCCATCAATTGCGTTGCCGAGACATTGACGGACACAAAAAAAGCCCGCCCGCGCATGTGCACACGCTGCCAGATGCCGAGCTGCCGACCTGCGCCCGCCAGAATATAATGCCCAATCTCCGGCATCATTCCGGCAGTCTCCGCCACATCCATGAATTCCACGGGTGTGAGAAGGCCAAGCTGCGGGTGCCGCCAGCGCGCCAGGGCTTCAAATCCTGCCACATCCAGGGTGGCGAGATAAACAATCGGTTGATAGTGAATTTCAATTTCGTTCTGGGCGATGGCGCGGCGCAAATCGGATTCCAGCGAAAGCAGCTTGGCCCGGTCGTCCTTCATTTCACCATGATAGATCGAAGCGCGGCCGCCGCCATCGGCACGCGCCTCCAGCATGGCCACATTGGCTTGGTCCAGAAGTTCACTGGCCTTGAAGTTGCCCGCACTTGAAGCCGAGACGCCGACACTGGCCCCTAACACAACATGCTGCACACCAAGCTTGATGGGTGCGGCCACAGCCGCTTCAAGCGTTTTCAGGAAATCGCTAAAATCGCCCCGTGCAACCGTAGCCATGCATTGCAAGGCAAACTGGCTACCCGCCAGACGCGCCACGGTTTCCTCCGGCTCAACCAACGTTGAAAGCCTGTCGGCCGTAATCTTCAGCAGCTTGTCACCAAGGTCTTGGCCCAAGCCATCATTAAGAATTTTAAAGCGGTCGAGATCAACCACAAGAACGCGAAAAGGGGATGCGCCCTGCATGCTGATGTTGCGTTCCAGTCGGTCGACAAACAGCGCTTTGTTAGGAAGGCCGGTCACAGCATCTTGCAAGGCGTCGCTGGACAGTCGCTCTTCGGCTTCCTTCAACTTGCTGATGTCCGTAACGGTGCCGATGCAACGGTCCACACCATTGCCAGGGCCAGGAACGGCGAGCGCCTTCAGCGCATGCCAGTGATAGGCACCATCGGCATCTCTGAGCCGAAGCTCAAGCTCAAGCCTCGCACCTGGATGAAACTCGCGGCCCTCTACCAACTTGTCATAGGCCGCCAGATCAAGCGGGTGAATCAACTCGCGGAATTTCTCCTGCCCCTCAGTGTCCCAGCGTGTTGAAACAAGGTTGAGGTGGGCGGCCAACTCCTTGCCCACTGTCAGGCTTTGCTGATCTGGCTGAAAGTCCCACATCACATGGCGCCCACCCGATAGTGCCAGGCTGCGCAAATTGGCATC
>JAYTIG010000007.1:0-6879 GCA_043731995.1 Hyphomicrobiales bacterium | reverse complement strand
AATTATGCGAAAACTAATCATTCTTTGCCTTTTGGTGGCCATCGGTGCGGTGGCTATGATCCAGCGCGCGGATGCGCAGGATAGGCTAGAATATTGCCGCAATCATCCGACTGACACGGATTGCCGCAATGCGAATGGCTATGCCACGGGCATTGGCCCTGGGAACCAGATCACGCAGCCAGCGCCGTGGCAAGGACAACGGCACGGTGGCTGGAACCGGCAGCCTCACGCGCGTGACAATGGTCCCGACGTCGGCATCTATTTCGGATTTGGCGGCAGCGAACCGCCGCCAAGCTATGGCTATGGCTCAAACTACTACCCCGGCCAGTGCCGCGATGTGGCCTTCATGCTGCGTGACCAAGGTTTCGAGAATGTGTGCCCGGTGCGCTGCTCTGGCCCTCGCCTGATTTTTACAGCTTGGCGTGATGGCGAGCGTGTTACGCTCTATGTCACCCGTGATGGACGCATCCGTCGCATCATTCCGAACTACTGAGCCTTTGCAAAAAGTTTGATTTGCGCACCGCTTGCTGTAAGGCACGGGGCTGAATCATGGCTGCCATCAACCCCCAGAAACTGGACCGCATCATCGAGCGCTTTGCAGGCGTGGAACACGCTCTTTCCAGCGGCGCGACCGGCGAGGCCTTCGTCAAGAATTCCAAAGACTATGCCGAACTTGCGCCTATGGCCAAGGGTGCCATGGCGCTGAAAGCGGCCTACATTGAACGCACTGGCCTGGCCGAAATGCTGGCTGGCGGCGGTGAATTGGCCCAAATGGCCGAGGCGGAAAAGCCGCAGCTTGACGACCGCATAGAAAAGTTGGAGCACGACATGCGTTTGCTGTTGCTGCCCAAGGACGCGGCCGATGAGCGCAATGTGATCCTCGAAGTTCGCGCCGGCACGGGTGGGGATGAAGCCGCCATCTTCGCGGGCGATCTGTTCCGCATGTATCAACGTTATGCCGCATCCAAAGGTTGGAAAGTGGAAGTGATTTCCGCCAGTGATGGCGAGCATGGCGGCTATAAGGAAATAATCGCAAATATCTTTGGCCAAGGTGCCTTCGCCCATATGAAGTTTGAAAGCGGCGTTCACCGCGTGCAGCGCGTGCCAAACACTGAGACCCAGGGCCGCATCCACACCTCTGCGGCCACTGTCGCCGTGTTGCCGGAAGCCGAGGAAGTGGATATCAAGATCGAAGAGAAGGACTTGCGCATTGATGTTTACCGCTCTTCCGGCCCTGGTGGGCAAAGTGTGAACACCACAGATAGCGCCGTTCGCATCACCCATCTTCCCACGGGCCTGGCGGTTGCTCAGCAAACCGAAAAGTCCCAGCTCAAAAACAAGAATGCCGCCATGAAGCTTTTGCGCTCGCGCCTCTATGAGCGTGAGCGTGAGCGTATCGATAACGAGCGCGCCGCTTCGCGCAAAGGGCAGGTTGGATCGGGCGATCGCTCAGAGCGCATCCGAACCTACAATTTTCCGCAAGGGCGGATGACGGATCATCGCATCAATCTCACGCTCTACAAGTTGCCTGAAATCGTCGAAGGCCCAGCACTGGAAGAAGTGGTGCAAGCCTTGATCACCGATCATCAAGCCACATTGCTGGCGGAGATGGACAACGAAGGTTGATGCATCGTGGCTGAATCATCGCGCGTTGCAGCCGTGTTGAAAGAAGCCCGCGCCAAGCTCGGCAACAACTTTTCGGTGGCGCTTGATACACGGTTGCTGTTGCAAGAGGCCACGGGCATGACGCATGCAGAAATTATCGCCGAACCCGAAACTGAGATCGGCGCCGAATCTTTGGTGAAGTTCAATTCCTTCATCGCCCGCCGCCTGGCCCAAGAACCTGTATCGCGCATTCTCGGTCGCCGTGAATTCTATGGTCGCAATTTTATCGTAACACCTGATGTGCTGGACCCAAGGCCCGACACTGAAGTGGTTGTGGAGCTTGCATTGAAACTTGTGCCCCGCGGGCTTTTCATTGATCTGGGCACCGGCTCTGGCGCCATCGCTGTTACACTTGCGGCTGAAAATCAGAATCTCTCTGGCATTGCCAGCGATGTCTCGCCTGCTGCACTGTCCGTGGCCCAAATCAATGCCAAGGCCAACGCGGTGGAGCAGCGCCTGGCTTTTCAACTATCGCATTGGTTTGAAGGTGTAGAGGGCCAGTTTGATCTCATCATCTCCAACCCGCCCTATATCCGGGCCAATGACAAGCTTATGCCCGAGGTGTTTGGGCATGATCCGCATTTGGCCCTGTTCGGCGGTGAAGATGGATTGGAGGCCTACCGTGCCATAAGTGCTGGAGCTTCATCCCATCTGGCATTCGGCGGAATTGTCGTGGTTGAGGTTGGATCGGAGCAAAATGAGGAAGTTGCCAGGTTATTTGAAACCAAAGGTTTAATTCTGTTGGAGAAGGCCACCGATCTGCAGGATCACATCCGCGCTTTGGCCTTTAGGCGCTCGTGAACCAAGTTGAAAATAAGTAATTGGAATTGTCTCTCCACTGCGCTAAAAGGATCTTCATCCCCAATGGCTTTGCGCTGAACGCGCTTTCTGAATTGCGAGTCAGAGCCGATGGAGCGACTTTCGGGGGAAAGCGCTCGGGCCGGGATCACTTCAACAAAGGTGATTATTTTTCCACCTCACTGTGTTTGAGAAACAGGCCAAAAGCCGCCGCACCTGCGGTGAAATGCCATGGCCATCCGTAAGGACAAAGATCGATCGTGAACAATAATTTCATGCGGCCCGGACAGGGCAACCGCAACCGGAACCGCAACAATCGCAGCCGCCACCGCAGTGGCAGCGGCAGCAGTGGAGGAGGCGGCAATTCCTCCAACAAGGTTTTTGACTCCAATGGGCCAGACGTAAAGCTGCGTGGCACTGCCCAAACCGTTGCTGAGAAATACATGCAACTGGGCCGCGATGCGCAAAGCTCGGGCGACAATGTTGCTGCCGAAAGCTATTATCAGCACGCCGAACATTATTACCGCATCTGGGCCGCCAATCAGCCACAGGGTGCATCGCTCATCATGTCACGCAAGTTGGGTGAAGAAGAGTTTGAAGAAGAAGGTGCCGCCGCTGAGGAAGGCGCCGAAGACGAAGGTGCTGAGGGCCAGGCCGAAGCTGCCGCTGGTGAAGCTCCAGAAGGTTCCGAGCAAGGCGCAGATGCCGGCCAGCCGCAAGGCGAAGGCCAGCCGCGCAATTTCAACAACAATCGCAATAACCGCGACAACCGTGATGCTGGCCGCGAACGCTTCCGCCCGCGCTGGCAGCGCAACCGGGAGCGATTTCAACCGCAAGATGGCAACCCGGAATCTGCGGGTAATGTGCCCGGCGCAGAACCCACCGCCCCGGTGGCAGAGGCCGCAGAAGGCAACAGCCAGTGGGAGGCCCCCAGCTTCCTGCAACGGCCAACTCCGGCACCAGCTCCGGTCGCTGCCGTGGAAGCCGAAGCAGCAGGCGAACAGCCACGCCGCCCACGCCAGCGCCGCCCGCGCGAGGACCAGCCAGCACCCATTGAGGACACTACGCCACGGGGTGAGTAACCCTTGAAACTGCAGCAGACTTTCCCATCTTGATTGCAGGATGAAGACCGATCGCCTTCGGGGTTTGGTTTTCAGGCCAGAAAGAGAGTTGGGATATGGATTTCCAAAAATATACGGAGCGGAGCCAGGGCTTCATCCAGTCGGCGCAGGCACTTGCTTTGCGCGAGGGTCATCAGCGTTTCACCCCTGAACATGTTTTGAAGGTCTTGCTGGACGACGAGGAAGGCCTCGCTGCTGGCCTGATCAAGGCTGCAGGCGGCGATTCCCGCGCTGCTTTGACGCAGACGGAAGCGGCCCTTGCCAAGATGCCGAAAGTCTCCGGCGGCGGTGCAGGCCAAGTCTTTCTCGCGCCTGAAATGGCGCGGGTGTTCGAAGGCGCACAGAAGCTGGCCGAAAAGACCGGCGACTCCTATGTCACGGCTGAGCGCCTGTTGCAGGCCATTGCTGTTGAACCATCCGAAGCCCAGAAAATCTTGAAAGCTGCGGGGGTGACTGCACAAGGGCTCAACACCGCCATCAATGACATCCGCAAGGGCCGTACAGCAGATTCCGCCTCTGCCGAGCAGAGCTATGACGCGTTGAAGAAATATGCGCGTGACCTCACAGAAGTGGCCCGTGAAGGCAAGCTTGACCCGGTGATCGGCCGCGATGATGAAATCCGCCGCACCATCCAGGTCCTCTCGCGCCGCACCAAGAACAACCCGGTTTTGATCGGTGAACCCGGCGTGGGCAAGACCGCCATTGCCGAAGGCCTGGCACTGCGCATCATCAAAGGCGATGTGCCGGAATCGCTAAAGGACAAGAAACTTCTGGCACTGGACATGGGTGCGCTCATTGCCGGGGCCAAATTCCGTGGCGAATTTGAAGAACGCTTGAAGGCTGTGTTGTCAGAGGTGACGGCAGCCAACGGCGGCATCATTTTGTTCATCGATGAAATGCACACGCTGGTGGGTGCTGGCAAGGCAGAGGGCGCGATGGATGCCTCGAACTTATTGAAGCCCGCCTTGGCGCGCGGTGAACTGCATTGCGTCGGCGCCACCACGCTGGATGAATATCGCAAACATGTGGAAAAGGACGCCGCTTTGGCGCGGCGCTTCCAGCCGATCTTTGTGGAAGAGCCGACGGTGGAAGACACCATCTCCATTCTGCGCGGCATCAAGGAAAAATATGAGCTGCACCACGGCGTGCGCATCACGGATGCCGCCATCGTGGCTGCGGCACAACTCTCCAACCGCTACATCGCCGATCGCTTCCTGCCAGACAAGGCCATCGACCTGATGGATGAGGCGGGTGCGCGCCTGCGCATGCAGGTGGATTCAAAGCCTGAAGAATTGGATGAACTCGACCGCCGCATCATGCAGCTGCAGATCGAGCGTGAGGCATTGAAGAAAGAATCCGATACGGCTTCAAAAGATCGCCTTGGCAAACTCGAAAAGGAATTGGCAGAGACCGAAGAAAAATCCGCTATCATGACGCGCAACTGGCAGGCCGAGAAGGAAAAGCTCGCTTCTGCTTCCAAGCTGAAGGAACAGCTTGAAGCCGCGCGCCGCGATTTGGAAGTGGCGCAACGCAAGGGCGATTTCGCCAAAGCGGGTGAATTGGCCTATGCCACCATTCCGGAACTTGAGAAGAAACTCAAAGTCGCCGAGGAACAATCTTCCAACAAGATGATGGAAGAGGCCGTGACCGAAGCTCACATCGGCCAGATTGTCTCGCGATGGACAGGCATTCCCGTGGACAAGATGTTGGCTGGTGAACGTGACCGCCTGCTACAGATGGAGGCCGAACTGGGCCGCCGCGTGGTGGGCCAAATGGAAGCCGTTGCCGCCGTCTCCACCGCTGTGCGCCGCGCGCGCGCGGGCCTGCAGGATCCGAACCGGCCTATCGGCTCGTTCCTTTTCCTTGGCCCCACCGGCGTTGGCAAAACCGAACTCACCAAAGCGCTCGCGTCCTATTTGTTTGATGACGAACACGCCATGGTGCGCCTAGATATGTCGGAATACATGGAGAAACACTCGGTTTCTCGCCTCATCGGAGCACCTCCGGGTTATGTCGGCTATGATGAAGGCGGCGCGCTCACCGAAGCCGTGCGCCGCAGGCCTTATCAGGTGGTGCTGTTTGATGAAGTTGAAAAAGCTCATCCTGATGTGTTCAACGTGCTCTTGCAGGTGCTCGATGATGGCCGCCTGACGGATGGCCAGGGCCGCACTGTGGATTTCAAAAACTGTCTAATCATCATGACGTCCAACCTCGGATCTGAATTCCTCGTCAATCTCGGTGAGAACCAGGATGTGGATGAAGTGCGTGATCAGGTGATGGGTGTGGTGAAGCAGGCCTTCAGGCCAGAGTTCCTGAACCGGTTGGATGACATCATCCTGTTCCACCGCCTGAAGCGCGCCAACATGAATGCAATTGTGGATATTCAGTTCGGCAGGCTCAAGAAGCTGCTGGTGGACCGCAAGATCGAGATCGAGCTTTCAGACGCCGCCCGCAACGAGTTGGCCGACAAGGGTTACGACCCGGCTTATGGAGCACGCCCCTTGAAACGCGTGATCCAGAAACATGTGCAAGATCCGTTGGCCGAAGAAATTCTTGCTGGCGATGTGAAGGACGGCGACACGGTGAAAGTGGATGTGAAAGACGGTGCCTTCACCTTCAACGGCAAAGTGCCCGGAAGCATAGCGCCGAAAGCACCAGCGCCGAAAACGGTGCATTGAGGAAGACTTGATGAGCTGCCTGCGCTATTCAAGCCCTACCTATACTTCGGTGACTACAAGCAATAGGCCTGAGTTATTTCGTCATCCCCGCGAAGGCGGGGATCCAGCTTGAATCACAAGATCCGCACCCAGCCGAAGCTGGGCCCCTGCCTTCGCAGGGGTGACAGAGTGTTGGTTGGATTGGTTCCGTGAATTGGAGAGCCTACGCAATCACCCGCAGCTTCCGCGGATGAACTTCCACACTGCACGGCAAGCAGCCGAACAACTCGCCATCGGCATCGCACAAAACACTTTGCCCGTCGGCAGCTTTGAAGTTCAGCTTTCGCGCCTTGAAATGTGTCACCGCAGGGTGGCTGAGGTGCTGGCCCTTGTAGAGTAGGGCAACGTCTGTTGCCTTCACTTTCGGCCCGCGCGCGATCACAATGACATCCAGTAAGCCGTCGTCCAGCTCTGCATGTGGTGCGATCTTCATGCCGGAGCCGAAATAGGGTCCATTGGCAATGGCGATGGAAAGCACATCCAATGTAACGGGGCTTTGCTCATCGCGCTCCATCGTGATCTCCCGCCCACCGTAGTGGCGCAACACTGAAATTGCCTTCAAGGGATAGGCCAGCCGT
>JAYTIG010000006.1:0-2597 GCA_043731995.1 Hyphomicrobiales bacterium | reverse complement strand
CGAACACCACAGTTTTCGGAACCTTGAAACCCGCCATGTTGGCTTTGCAAAAGGCGATAATGTCAGCTTCAGTGGCAAAGCCACCATCTTTCAATGTTACGAAGGCGCATGGGGTTTCGCCCCATTTCTCATCGGGCCTTGCGGCCACGGCAGCCTCCAGCACGGCGGGATGGCGATAGAGAATACCTTCCACTTCGATGGATGAAATGTTTTCGCCACCGGAGATGATGATGTCTTTCGAACGATCGCGGATTTCGCAATAACCGTCTTCATGCCAAACGGCGAGATCGCCGGAATGAAACCAACCGCCCCTGAAGGCTGCAGCAGAGGCAGCGCCGTTTTTGAGATAGCCTTTCATCACGATATTGCCGCGCATGAATATTTCACCCATGGTTTTGCCGTCCTTGGGCACGGGCTCCATGGTTTCAGGGTCTGCCACCATGGCGTCTTCTTGCAACGGGGCCACAACACCCTGGCGCGATTTTATGGCGGCGCGCGCATCTATCTCCTGCCCATCCCACTTGTCTTGCCAGACATTCATCATGCAGGGGCCATAGGTTTCAGTGAGGCCATAAACATGCGTCACTTCCCAGCCCATTTTTTCCATGCCCGCAATCACGGCGGCAGGCGGGGCGGCACCAGCCACCATGGCTTTCACCTTGTGGGAAATGCCGTTGCGTAATTCAGGTGGTGCGTTGTTGATCATGTTCATGACGATCGGCGCACCGCAGAAATTGGTGACGTGTTCTTCGCGGATGGCCTTGAAGATGGGCTCGGCACGCACCGCGCGCAGGCACACGCTGGTGCCTGCCATCAGCGCCAGTGTCCAGGGGAAGCACCATCCGTTGCAATGGAACATGGGCAGTGTCCACAGGTAGACTGGCGCTTCACCCATGCCCCATGAAAGTGCATTTGAAACCGCGTTCAGATATGCGCCGCGGTGGTGATAGACCACCCCTTTGGGATTGCCAGTTGTGCCGGAGGTATAGTTCAGCGTGATGGCGTCCCATTCATCAGCGGGCAAGGCGAATGGGAATGCTGTGTCGCCCGTGGCTAAGATGCCTTCATATGTGGCGCTACCGATGCGCTCACCGTCATCATATTCCGGGTCTTCAATATCGATCACTTCAATGTCGCGGCCAGTTTGAGCCACTGCACTCTTCGCTGTGGCAGAGAACTCACGATCGACAAACAGGATGCGGCTTTCGCCATGATTTAGAATGAAGGCGATGGCCTCGGCATCCAGCCTCGTGTTGATGGCGTTGAGTACACCACCCATCATCGGCACACCGAAATGGGCCTCAAAGGTTTCCGGCGTATTCGCGCCCAAGAAGGCGATGGTGTCGCCCTTGCCGAAACCCTTCTTGGTCAGCGCGCTGGCCAGCCTGCGGCAGCGCTGGGCGGTTTCGCTCCAGGTCTGGCGCCTGGGCCCGTGGATCAACGCGGTTCGGTTGGGCCAGATGGCCGCCGTGCGCTGCAGGAACGAGATGGGCGAAAGCTGGGCAAAATTAGCGGCGTTCTTGTCCAGATCATGCGCGTAGGGGCCGTGGCGACTGGCGGCAGAGTTCATCTTGGCGTTTCCCGGATTTTGGTTTTGTGAAAGACTATGCCAAGCCTGACCAACGCGCAAATGTGACATCTTGCACAGAACAGTTGCGCCATCCCTTGGACCGAAGTTCAACTGCACCATCCGATGGGTATGTCATCTCAAGCGAGGCCCGGCCGGTCGCCCAGGAGTTGGTTGGGTTGATGAAACTGCGACTTGTCAACCGATGTGTTGCGGCCCATTCTTACCGTCGGCCTGGCCAGCCATCTTCAACCGTTGCTCTGCAAGAGAGGAGGCCTGAGATGGGTACGGATTATGTAGGTTGGCAGACGCAAAGTACCTATGATGCCATCGTGCTGCGCTGCAGGAACTTGATCCCTTCAATAGATATTGAGAAGCATATCAAATCCGGAACGCTGAGGGTTTCAGACAACAAGCTGGACGGCATTTCCTTTGAGCCAGTCAATACCATCGACCTGTTGGCCGAACTTGACGGGCGGATGAAAATCCCGGGTGCAACGCCCATTCCAATTCCCGGAAGCGGAGCGCTTGCCTTCGACAACACACGAAGGCCGCGGCCTGCAAATGCGTCGATGATGAGCATGAAGGAGGATCCTGATAACTGGGCTCTGAAATGTTCCTTTGGCGCAACGAAGGGTGAAGGTTTTCGCGAGCAATGGCGCCCGCCGCCCATCTCTCGCGATGATTTGCTGCCGATCGCCAGATATGGAAGCGATCGCATTTCCTTGGGCTTTGGTGAAACAGGAAAGCGGCTGGTCTTCACTTCGCTGCATGTCGCTGTCGAACCCAAGCTCTGCAAGATGCATATTGATGAACGCGGGTTTGTCTTAAGCGTGCCCGAAGGGGCCGTGGTCACGCCTACTTTCTACGGGCATCTAGTGAACGAGTTGCTCTTGAAATCGGAATTCCGCGATTGGCTCAAGGGCAAGCTGGGAGACCAGCTTCTCGG
Organism: Hyphomicrobiales bacterium; assembly: GCA_043731995.1. GTDB lineage: Bacteria > Pseudomonadota > Alphaproteobacteria > Rhizobiales > Aestuariivirgaceae > Aestuariivirga. The sequence continues at coordinate 81 of JAYTIG010000006.1, read as the reverse complement.
CAAGATCGTGGTGGGAATAGTAAACCGGCTGTCCTTGCGCTTTCCAGATGCAGAAAATCATTTTGCCGGGCTCAGCAACCG
>JAYTIG010000005.1:0-6918 GCA_043731995.1 Hyphomicrobiales bacterium | reverse complement strand
TCCATGCGCGCAGGAGCCAGCTTCTCAATGCGCGAACACAATTCATGCGGCACGAGACCGCGCATGATGGCCAGCATGTCCAATCGCTCCAAATGGCTCTTGCGGCTGATGCCGGCGAGAAAAGGCAGGAGCCATTCTCCTATGTTGGCCTTCAAGGTTTCATCATTGAGGTCGGGAAAGCCCGCATCCGGCATCACGCGGCGCAAGAAAGTGATCCGCGCACGGAACATCTGTGCGGCATCGCTCCACGGCAGGCTGCCCAAACCCAATTGGGCAACACCCTGCAGCATGGCGGCAGCAATCTCATCGGGCGGAGAGTCTTTGAGTGGCTTTTCTTCAAGCACCAGCGCGCCCAACCGCTTGATGCTGGCAGCAGAAACGGCATGAGCCTTGGCATCCCAAAACACGTCGGTCTTGATGGTGATGAGATGAGCGAAGTGATTTTCGATTTCGGCCTCCGAAATCTCGGCGGCCAGTTGCACGCGCGCATCAGCACTACCGCCGTCGAGAAGCGCAATTGCGATGAAGTCCTTTTTTGCCAGTGCGTCATGCTCGGCCACCACGCCGCCCGCACCCGAAGCCATGCGGAAACGGCCATGCGCACCGCGCTTTTGGGCGAGGCGGTCAGGATAAGCCAGCGCGAGAATGACACCAGCACCAAGGTCTGACGTGTCTTCACCCACTGCCGCCTGCGCCATGATTTGTTTTGCGGTTTGCCGGATGCGGTCTCTGGCGAACCCGCGCACAAACATGAGCCGCTGTTCCACATCCAGCGGTGCATCACGCGGGCTGCCGTCACGCTCGGAAAGCAGGGCGGCGATTTCAGCGGCGCGTGCGCCGGCACGTTTAGCCTTGGCGCTGATCACCATGTGGGCAAGGCGTGGGTGCAGCGGCAGCTTGGCCAAGGCCTTGCCGTGAGTTGTGATCCGGTTGGCTTCATCCAGCGCTTCCAACTCACGCAGCAATTCCTGCGCCTGCGCAAAAGCGCCAGCTGGTGGAGCTTCCACAAAAGGCAACCCATCACGTGTGGAAACACCCCAGGCCGCGAGCTCCAGCACCAGCGACGAGAGATCAGCAATGCGAATTTCCGGCTCATCATGCGGGGCCAATGCGCGCATCTCTTCTTCCGGCCACAAGCGGTAGCAGATGCCCGGGCCAAGGCGGCCCGCGCGACCCTTCCGCTGCTCGGCAGAGGCGGCAGAAACACGAATGGTTTCCAGCCCTGTCATGCCTGAGGCAGGGTCAAAACGCGGCGCGCGTTTGAAGCCTGTATCCACAACAGCTTCAATGCCATCAATGGTGAGCGAGGTTTCGGCGATGGTTGTGGCCAGCACAATCTTGCGGGTGCCCGGCGGCGAAGGCTTGATGGCTTGATCCTGTTCTGCAAGTGCCATTGCACCATAGAGTGGGCGGATGGCCGTTGCGGTAAGCCCGGCTTTCTCAAGTTCTGAGGCCACGCGGCGGATTTCGCTTTCACCGGGCAGGAAAACCAGGAGTGAACCTTTCGCATCGCGTGCCGCTTTCAGAACCGCACGGGTGGCATCGGCCACGATGGTTTGGCGCGTGGCCTTTTCAAGATAGCGCGTTTCCACCGGAAACATCCGGCCCTGCGATCTGATTTCAGGAGCATCGCCCAGTTGGGCGCGCAAGGTTTCCACATCCAGCGTGGCCGACATGACGAGAATCTTGAGGTCTGGGCGCAGGCTCCGCTGCACATCAAGGCAAAGCGCCAGAGCCAAATCGCCATCCAGCGAGCGCTCGTGGAATTCATCGAAGATCACCAATGCGGTGTCGGCCAACTCTGGGTCGTTCTGCAGACGGCGCGTGAGCAGGCCTTCGGTGACAACTTCAATGCGTGTGGATTTCGAAACCTTGCGCTCCATGCGCACGGCGTAACCAACTGTCTGACCAACCTCTTCGCCAAGTGTTTGCGCCATGCGTGCGGCGGCAGCACGGGCGGCAAGGCGGCGCGGCTCGAGCATAACGATTTTCTTGCCCTTGGCCCAAGCCTCATCCAACAGGGCCAAAGGCACGCGTGTGGTTTTGCCTGCGCCCGGCTCGGCCACCAGAATGGCTGAAGGCCGCGAGGTAAGCGCGGCCTTCAACTCCGGGATGATATCGTCGACCGGGAATTTCATTGCATCTCATTGGCCCAGGGCGGGTCTGCACCGGGGCGCGACACGGTGATGGCGGCAGCCCTCATGGCATAGTGGGCGGCGGCTTCGAGATTTTCAGCGCTAATGGTGGCCAGCGCTTTTTTGGTAAGATGGCCGTTCGTGCTGAGGTGATGCAAAAAGCCCGCCGTGAACGTGTCGCCAGCACCCACGGTGTCAGCCACTTTCACTTTCGGGGCCGTGGCCTCAAAGGCAAAGCGCTTGGTGAAAACTGAACAGCCTTCGCCACCACGCGTGATGGCAACCACCTTGGCGCCCCTCTTAAGCCAGCCCCTGGCGGCCTTGGCCAAATCGGTTGAGCCTGTCATCCATTTCACGTCCTCATCAGAAATCTTGAGAATATCCAACATGGCGATCATTCGGTGGAGGCGTGCCAGATGCTTCTTGCGATCCTTGATTTGCGGCGGGCGGATATTGGGATCAAGCGCCAGCACCTGGGTTTTCGAGGCCTTCTTCATCAGGGCCTCATAAGTTCCGCCCGAAGGCTCTGGCACCAGGCAAATACCGCCGAACAAAATCGCCTTGATTGATTTCGTCAGCTTCGGCATGTCGCGCTTTTCCAGCCAGCGGCCGGCGGAAGCGTCATCGATGAAGAAATATTTGGCATTGCCCTGGGCATTCAACTTCACAATGGCCAGCGTGGTGTGCAGATCCTTGATGCGCAGAAATTTTTCGGAGACGTTGGACGCCTTCAGCCCGGCGCGCAGGCTCTGGCCAAACACATCGCTGGACATGCCGGCAAACAGGCCAACCTTTTCGCCAAGCCGGCCGAGGGCGATGGCAGAATTGTAGATACCGCCGCCATTGTATGAACGGAACAGGTTGGCTCCGTCCTCATCGCGCTGCACCATGTCAATCAGCGCTTCGCCGCAACATAAAATCATCTTCAGAATTCCTTATCCGCCTTTGGCTGGCCTCGGTTGCAACTGTCTTAATTGAGGTGTATGCGTCCGCCAACCTGATTTTTGATGTACGCACCTCTTTTCTGGAGAGTCGAGTGTCCCTGCGCATTATCCCTGTTGAACCTTTCGATCTTGTGGTCTTTGGCGCCACCGGCGATCTGGCACAGCGCAAGCTGATCCCCGCCCTGTTCCACCGCGATGAGCAAGGGCAAATTCCGCCTGAGGCCAAAATCATTGGCACATCGCGGCGCGAAATGTCGGATGATGCCTTTCGCGCCTTCGCGGTGGCTTCCATCGAAAAATTCGTGGAAGCTGAACTGCGCAAACCAGAAATTGTGAAGCGCTTTCTCGGCAGGCTTTCTTACGTGGCAGCAGAGGCCAACCAGGAAGATGGCTGGCTGAAACTTGAGAAAGTTCTGGCCCCCATGGCAGAGCGCGTGCGCGTGTTCTATCTCGCCGTGGGCCCTGACCTCTTCGGCCCCATCTGCGAGCGGCTGGGAAATCATCGTCTGGTGACACCCAATTCCCGCGTGGTGGTGGAAAAGCCGGTGGGCAAAGACGGTGCCTCGGCTGATGCCTTGAATGATGCCATTGGCAGGGTGTTCCCTGAACCTTCGATCTACCGCATCGATCATTATCTCGGCAAAGAGACCGTGCAGAATCTCATGGCGCTGCGCTTTGCCAATGCGCTGTTTGAGCCTTTGTGGAACGGCATGCATGTTGACCATGTGCAAATCACCGTGGCCGAAACCTTGGGCGTTGAAAGCCGCGCGGGTTACTATGACACGTCAGGCGCGTTGCGTGACATGGTGCAAAACCACATTCTCCAGCTTCTCTGCCTTGTCGCGATGGAACCTCCCAGTTCCATGGAAGCTGATGCCGTGCGCGATGAAAAGCTGAAGGTGCTGAAATCGCTGAAGCCGATTTCGGCGGCAGAGATGGATCAAATGGTGGTGCGCGGCCAATATCGCGGCGGCCCGTCCTCTAATGGCCAGTTGCCGGGCTATCTTGAGGAATTGGGCAATCCCGATTCCAAAACTGAAACCTTTGTGGCCCTGAAGGCCGAGATGAATTCCTGGCGCTGGGCCAATGTGCCCTTTTATCTGCGCACCGGCAAACGGCTGGGAGACCGCGTTTCGGAAATCGTGGTTGAGTTCAAACCCATTCCCTACAACGTGTTCCACGAATCCGCTGGCACCTTGCAGCCCAACCGCTTGGTCATCCGCTTGCAGCCTGATGAGGGCGTGAAGCTTTGGCTTTCAGTGAAGGAACCGGGCCCCGGTGGCTTGCGCTTCAAATATGTGCCGCTTGATTTGAATTTCGCCGAAGCCTTCACCGCGCGCCAGCCAGAAGCCTATGAGCGCTTGCTGATGGATGTGATCCGAGGCAACCAGACACTTTTCATGCGCCGCGACGAAGTGGCCGCTGCCTGGCGGTTTGTTGATCCGATCCTCACCGTCTGGAAAGACAGCAGCGATGCGCCCAAACCCTACCAATCCGGCTCCTGGGGCCCAACGGCTGCCATCTCGCTGATCGAGCGTGACCACCGCACCTGGTATGAGCCGCAGGCGCAATGATCACGGCGCGTCATCTTTTTGCGGATGCTGATGCCTTGGCCCTACGCTTGGCACGCGATGTTGCCGCCAGCCTGCGGCAGGCTATTGCAGCAACCGAACGTACAACACTTGCCGTTTCGGGTGGCACCACGCCGCAAAAGTTTTTCGAGGCGCTCTCGCGGCAGAAGATGGATTGGCCGCGCGTCACCATCACCTTGGTGGATGAGCGGCAGGTGGATGAAAGCTCACCGCGCTCCAACGCAAGGCTGGTGAAAGCCGCGCTGGTGCAGAATGAGGCGGCAAGGGCACGTTTTGTGCCGCTGTTCGAAAATCCCTCCGCCGCTGATTTGCCGGATTTTGATGTTGTGGTTCTTGGCATGGGCAATGATGGCCACACGGCTTCATTTTTTCCGGGCGGTGACACGCTGGCGCAATCCCTGTCTGACGCAGCACCGCCTCTGCTGGCCATTTCCGCACCGGGTTCAGGTGAGCCGAGGTTGACGTTTTCGCTGCCGAAGATTTTGGCTGCGAAGGAAATCATGCTGCATGTCCAGGGCCAAGACAAATGGGCCACGCTGGAGAAGGCGCAGGCCGGAAGTGATATGATGGAAATGCCCGTGCGAAGTGTTTTGCAATCGGGTCGTGAAGTTGAAATCTATTGGTGCCCTTAAGAGAGGCCAGGTATGACCGTTCAAAAATCCATTGCCACCGTCACCGATTCCATCGTCAAGCGCAGCGCTGAAAGCCGCGCGCGTTATCTCGACAAGATTGCCAAGGCCCATGACAGCAAGCCCAAGCGCAAGGCATTGGGCTGTGCCAATCTTGCTCATGGCTTTGCGGCCTGCGGCGTGGGTGACAAGGAAATGCTGCGCAATTCCGATGCGCCAAACCTCGGCATCGTCACCAGCTTCAACGACATGCTTTCGGCCCATCAACCCTTTGAACATTATCCCGAGATCATCCGTGCGGCCGCGCGCGAAGTGGGCGGCACCGCGCAAGTGGCGGGCGGTGTTCCCGCCATGTGTGACGGCGTGACACAAGGTGAAACCGGCATGGAGCTTTCGCTGTTCTCTCGCGATGTGATTGCCTTGTCCACTGCGGTGGCGTTATCGCACCAGATGTTTGACGCTGCCGTCTATCTCGGTGTGTGCGACAAGATCGTGCCGGGCTTGATTATTGGCGCACTCACATTTGGGCATTTGCCTTCGGTGTTCATTCCGGCAGGCCCGATGACATCCGGCCTCTCCAATGATGACAAGTCCAAAGTGCGCATGCTCTATGCCCAAGGCAAAGTGGGCCGCGCCGAATTGTTGGAAGCGGAATCGCAGGCCTATCATGGCCCCGGCACCTGCACCTTTTATGGCACCGCCAACTCCAACCAGATGCTGATGGAAATCATGGGCCTGCATTTGCCGGGCTCCACCTTCATCAATCCGGGCACGAAACTGCGTGATGAGATCACCCGCTCCTCAGCCAAGCAGGCGCTTTCCATTTCGACTTTGGGCAACCGCTACACGCCCATCGGCAAGATTTATGACGAGAAGGCCGTGGTGAACGGGGTGGTGGGCTTGCTGGCCACGGGCGGCTCCACCAATCACACCATGCATCTGGTGGCCATGGCCGCTGCGGCCGGCATTCACCTCACCTGGGATGACATCGCCGATCTCAGCGCCGCGGTGCCCCTGCTCACGCGCATTTACCCCAATGGCAAGGCGGATGTGAACCACTTCAACGCCGCCGGTGGTATGGGCTTTATGATTGGTGAATTGCTGAAAGCCGGATTGTTGCATGAGGACGTGACCACCATCATGGGGCAGGGCCTCTCAGCCTATTGCCAGGAACCGGAACTGAAAAATGGCGAGCTGTCTTGGCGCAAGGCCGAGGTTGTCTCGGCTGACACTTCAGTTCTGCGCGGCGTGGCTGTACCCTTCCAGCAAACCGGCGGCCTCAACGTGCTTGAAGGCCCGCTGGGCCGCGCCGTCATCAAGGCCTCGTCGATCCCGGCAGACCGCCATGTGATTGAAGCGCCGGCCCGCGTTTTCCACTCACAGGAAGAATTGGCCGAAGCTTTCAAGCGTGGCGAATTGCATAAGGATGTGGTGGCCGTGGTGCGCTTCCAGGGCCCCAAGGCCAACGGCATGCCAGAGTTGCACCGCATGACACCACCTTTGGCTGTGTTGCAGGATCTGGGGTTCCGCGTGGCCCTGATCACCGATGGCCGCATGTCGGGCGCATCGGGCAAAATTCCCGCCGCAATCCATGTGACCCCTGAAGCTGCAGATGGCG
>JAYTIG010000004.1:0-6922 GCA_043731995.1 Hyphomicrobiales bacterium | reverse complement strand
GCGCAGCCCAAGGTTCTTGGGTAGCCAGCGCAGGCGCTCCATGCTGTAAACCAGCTTCTGGCGCGCCTGAGCGTCATTGTCGGTGTTGATGGCTTTCAGCGTTTTGGCATCTATTTGGCCTGATGGCTTCAGGTTTGCACTGGTCTGGAAGGCCATGAGGCCAATCACCAAATCCTGATCCAGCTTGTTTTCCTCGCCAGCGGCCACTTGCGATGCCCCGATGAAGCCCAGCTGTTCGAGCCTTGCACGAAGCGTGGGCACACGCGGATCTGATTTTCCAGGCTTTACAACGGCACCATCCTTGATTGGCTCAAACTGCACAGGCGCTGTACTTGAAAGCCGCGCCAGCTCAGCCTTGAAAATTGCATATTGTGGGTGTTTCGGCGCCAGACTTTGCAAATAGGTGGCGGGTGCCTGCAGCGGATCAGCCAGTGCCTTCAAGGCTTCTTCGACATTGACGGCTTCGGGTTTCAAGTCGTTATAAAGCGACATGCGGGCCGGGTCGAATTGGCCGCCAGAAATCTGGCGGGCATAGTGCAGGGCTGCTACGGTCAGGCCCACATCAAGCCTGGCCTGCTTGGCGGCATCGCTGCCGATGGAGGTTTCCGGATTGTCAAAGCCGGGCAAAACTTCCGGCAGATAATTCTTGGCCAACAGGCCATCTTCGCCTGCAGATGAAAGTGTTTTCAAAGTTTCCGTGGCGCGTGGGGTCAGCTGGCCCTCGCTCAGCCAGACGGGTTTGAAGCCGTTGGTCTTATAGAAAGCCAAAACGGCCTTGCGTTCAGCATCCACAGCTTTGATGGCTGTGGTCTTGTCAGCCAGTGTGATGCGAATAGCCTCTGCATCAGGTGTCGCTGCTGACAGTGCAATGAAAGAGGAATCGAAAACTGGAGTCATAACCGGGGGCTCATAGGTAACCGTGCCGTAGCCGAGGCCCTTTACGGTTTCGGGATCGCCTGCATCGCCCAATGCAATATTTGCAGCGCGCCTCGCCTTGCCGATATTGCTCAGCGCCGGATCACCAGCGTAAGCGCCATTCCGTTCCCACCAGTTGCGCTGGGGTTGGTTATAGGGGGATTGGGCACTTTGCGGGCGGGTGCCAAAGAGCAGATCAAAGAAATTTGGTCTACGGACTTGATCGGCAGTGGCCGCAGTGGCCCCCATCGCCAAGATCGATAAACCCAGCAACACCCCAGTCACATGCTTTGGCATCTTTTTTCCCACCAACATCCACACCAGCACCTGCCCGTGGCACTGGTTCAAAGTTCTGTCACTCAGAACAACCCAACTGAATTAGCTAAGCGCTAAGCTAAAGCGCTTCTTTGTGGCGATTCAATGAAACCCGCCGCGTTTCTAGAATAAGTTGCAATAGTGCTATCCGGTTGCCTCTTCCAGCCCCAAATCCCGCATTTTTCTATAGAGGGTAGAGCGGCCGATGCCAAGTTTTCGTGCCACTTCGGACATTTGGCCGCGGTAGCGATGCATGGCCAATTTGATCATGTCGGCCTCCACTTCTTCCAGCGTGCGGATGTGACCGCCGTCCGTCACGATGGAAACGCCCAAGGCATTGCCATCGCTGACTTGCCCATTGGCGGGGCGCGTTGTGTTGGTCTGCTTTTGGGGCAGGGTAGGTGCAGGTGGAACTTGCACCTCATAGCCTTCCACCAGGGCCGCGATTTGCGGGAAGTCGACAATATCCAGTGTTTCAGTTTCGCATAACACGATGGCGCGGAAGATGGTGTTTTCAATCTGGCGCACGTTGCCGGGCCAGGCATAGGCCTTGAGCATTTCCAACGCTTGCGGCGCAATGCCGTGAACCTTGCGGCCCTCTTCAGCCGAGAGCTTGGTGATGAAGTGGTTTACAAGTGCCGGGATGTCTTCCTTGCGGTCTCGAAGCGGCGGCACCATGATGGGGAAAACATTGAGGCGGTAATACAGGTCTTCGCGGAACAGACCCTGCTTGACCATTTCAATCATGTTCTTGTTGGTGGCTGAGATGAGGCGAATGTTCACCTTCACGGATTTTCGTGAACCAACAGGATCTATCTCGCCTTCCTGAATGGCGCGCAGCAATTTCACCTGCATGTCGAGCGGCAAATCGGCCACTTCATCAAGGAACAGCGTGCCGCCATCGGCCTCTTGGAATTTGCCGATGTGTTTGGACGTGGCGCCTGTGAAAGAGCCCTTCTCATGGCCAAACAAGGTTGTCTCAACAAGATTCTCGGGGATGGCGCCGCAGTTCACAGCAACGAAGGCTTTGCCTACGCGCTCACTTTCGCCCTGGATGGCGCGGGCAATCATTTCCTTGCCAACGCCGGATTCGCCTTCGATCAACATGGGAATATTGGATGCGGCACCCCGACGGCCCAGGCGCAGCACATTGGCCATGGCGGGGGATGAAGCCACAAGATCATCAAAGGTGAGTGCGCCAGTGACCTTCTTGTTCAGGCGCTTCACTTCTTCAGTGAGGGCATTCACTTTCAAAAGATTCTGGATTGAAACTCGCAAGCGCTCCGGCGAAACGGGTTTCACCACAAAGTCATCGGCGCCGGCCCGCATGGCCTTGATGACGGTTTCGATCGAACCTTGTGAGGTTTGCACAATCACAGGCAAATCACCGCGCAGGGCCTCCAGTCTTTCCAGGAATTCCAGCCCGCCCATGCCGGGCATCATCAGATCGAGCACGGCCAGATTGATGGTGGAACCTTGTGAGCCCGATAGGATTTCAAGAGCTCTCTGGCCGTTCTCGGCCGTCATCACTTCAAAGCCAAAGCGCTTGACCATCTCTTCAAGGATGCGGCGCTGTGCGGGTTCGTCTTCGATAATCAATACGCGATGCGACATGAAATTATGCTTCACTCACTGGTTTGACGCCGTCTTTGACCGGGTCCCTGCGCAAAACATTTTGCGACCCGCCTTCAGGCTGTTGGTTGGGTTAAGATTGCCCTTGGAGTGGTAAAGGCCAGCTTAACGCGTTAGCCGATTTGGGAACACTTTCGCCACCCACCTGATTCACGCCTAAGTTGCCGACGCACAGCCGCAGGGATGTGCGTCCGTTTTTCGATGGAGCATGTCCCTACCGCAAAAGTCTGCAACTTTTGCGGGGCATGCTCTGTTGAATGGTGCGCCAAACTGTACCATATCAGGGGAAACAACTGAGAGATGATGATGACTGCCGAAAGCGCGCTGAAGAACCTGCCGGAATGGAACCTCAAGGACCTTTATGACGCGCCGGACGCGCCGGCCTTCAAGGCAGATCTTGCCAAGGGGGAAACAGAGGCTGCGTCCTTCGCCAAATCGCATCAGGGAAAGCTTGCCAGCTATGATGGCGCGAAGCTGGCCGCGGCGATTGTGGACTATGAAAAACTTTCTGATCTGCTTGGCCGCATAGGCTCCTATGCCCAGCTTTACTATGTGGGCGACACCACAGAATCTGCCCGCGCCAAATTCTATGGCGATGTGAATTCCAAGATCACCGATATCTCAACCCAGCTTCTGTTTTTCGAACTGGAACTCAACCGCATTGACGATGCAGCACTGGCCTTTGGGCTGAAAGTTCCGGCCTTGGCACATTACAAACCGTGGCTGGACAATCTGCGCGCGGAAAAACCCTATCAGCTGGATGACAAGACAGAGCAACTGTTCCTTGAAAAATCGCAAACCAGCTATGGCGCCTTCAACCGGCTGTTTGATGAAACCATGGCGGGGCTGCGCTTCCATGTGAATGGCGAGGAGCTGACGCTCGAACCAACGCTGAACCTCATGCAAAATGCTGATGAGGCCAAGCGCAAGGCAGGCTCCGATGCTTTGGCCAAAGTCTTTGGTGAAAACATCAAGCTGTTCACCTTGATCACCAACACGCTGGCCAAGGACAAGGAGATTTCCGACAAGTGGCGCGGCTTCAAGGACATTGCCGCCGCGCGGCATTTGTCGAACCGCGTTGAGCCCGAGGTGGTGGATGCGCTGGTGGCAGCCGTGCAAGCAGCTTATCCCAAGCTTTCACATCGCTATTATGCGATGAAGGCCAAGTGGCTGGCCAAGGACAAGTTGATGCATTGGGACCGCAATGCGCCTCTGCCAGCCGAAGACACGCGGGAGATTCCGTGGAACGAGGCGGAAGCAACAGTGCTCAAGGCTTACGGCGATTTTGCGCCTGAAATGGCAGCCATTGCCAAGACGTTTTTTGACAAGAAATGGATTGACGCGCCAGTGCGCACCGGCAAGGCGCCGGGAGCCTTTGCGCATCCTACCGTGCCTTCAGCCCATCCTTATGTGTTGCTGAATTATCTTGGCAAGACACGTGATGTAATGACACTGGCGCATGAGTTGGGGCACGGCGTGCACCAGGTGCTAGCCGCCAAGCAGGGTGCGCTGATGGCAGGCACGCCGCTGACGCTGGCAGAAACAGCTTCGGTGTTTGGCGAAATGCTCACCTTCCAATCCATGCTTGGCGCCACCACTGACAAGAAGAAACGCAAGATTTTACTCGCCTCCAAAACCGAAGACATGATCAACACCGTGGTGCGGCAAATTGCGTTCTACACATTCGAACGCAAGGTGCACCATGCGCGGCGCGAGGGCGAATTGACGCCAGAGCAAATCAATCAGTTCTGGCTTGAAGTGCAGAAGGAAAGCCTTGGGCCGGCCATTGCTTTCGGCCCCGGCTATGAAACTTTCTGGGCTTACATCGGGCATTTCATTCATTCGCCTTTCTATGTTTATGCCTATGCCTTCGGCGATTGCCTGGTGAATTCGCTCTATGCGCGCTACCGCGAAAGTGAGCAGGGTTTCCAGCAGAAGTATTTCGACATGCTGAAGGCAGGCGGCACCAAACATCACTCGGAATTGCTGAAACCCTTTGGTTTGGACGCCACTGATCCGGGCTTCTGGCAGAAGGGCCTTTTGGTGATCTCCAGCTTCATTGATGAGCTTGAAACGCTGTAACGCCGCTCCCATCTGAGTTTGGTGCGCATGCTTCGAGGCATCGCTGGCGCGATGCACCTCAGCATGAGGTCGGAGAAATTTGCAGCCAATTATTCCTCATCCTGAGGTGCCCGCGAAGCGGGCCTCGAAGGATGTGCCACAGGCTCAGAAAGAGAAAACAATGTTTGATGATGCTTCATCCAACGCGCCTGCTGTTTTGGCTGGCGATGAAGAATATTTTGACGCCTATTCCACCGCCGTGATGGCAGCTGTGGAAAAGGCCGGGCCTGCCGTTGTGCAAATTGCCACGCGCAAAGGCAGCGCTGCGGGTGGCGTTGGGTCGGGCCTGGTGCTGGCTTCTGACGGCTTGATCATGACCAATAGCCACGTCATCACAGGCGCGGGGGAAATTATCATCACCAGCGCTGACGGCCAGCGCTCTGCTGCGCGGGTGTTGGGTGATGACCCGCATACCGACATTGCCATTCTGCGCAGTGATGAGCCGTTGAAAGCACCGCCGCTGGAATTCTTTGACTCGCGCAAGCTGCGGCGCGGGCAGCTGGCCATTGCCTTGGGCAATCCGCTGGGTTTTGAGCAAACGGTGACAAGCGGCATCATCAGCGCACTGGGCCGCGCGATGCGTTCTGGCACGGGGCGCTTGATCGATGACGTGATCCAAACCGATGCGGCTTTGAACCCGGGCAATTCTGGCGGGCCGCTGGTGGATGCACAGGGCCGTGTGATCGGCATCAACACCGCCATCATCCCCGGCGCGCAGGGTATTTGTTTCTCGGTTGCGGGCAACACTGCGCTGGATGTGCTGACCCAGGTGTTGCGCTATGGCAAAGTCAAACGTGCAAGCCTTGGCATTGAAGGGGCAACAACGGAAATTCCACGCCACGTGGCGCGCTTTGCCGAGATTGAGCAAAGCGGCGGCGTGCGGGTGATGGTGGTTGCGCAGGATGGGCCTGCCGCTGGCGCCGATGTCAAACCTGGCGATCTTGTCATCGCGCTGGATGACTTTCCGGTGCTGGGGGTGGATGATCTCTTGAAGCTCTTGAACCATGAGCGTAGCCGCGCCGAAGTGAAAGTGACACTGCTGCGCAAGGGCGAGCGCCGCGACCGCTGGATTTTTACGTCAGAACGGGCCTGAGGTGATCGGCATCGGCGTTTGCGGCGCATGCTTCGAGGCCCCGCCTCCGGCGTGGCCCCTCAGCATGAGGTAGTTTCTTTATCTCCGACCTCATCCTGAGGTGCCCGCGCAAGCGGGCCTCGAAGGATGGGCCAAAAGTTGCTAACCTTCGTGCCATGCAAATCACCTACCGCAAGCCAGCGCCTGAGGAGGCCGAAGCCTTTGCTGCCTTGCACGTGAGGTGCTGGCACGAGGCCTATACCGAAATCCTGCCTGCGGCGCTGATGGCTACTTTCTCGACCGAGAAACGCCTGCCCATGTGGCAGGCGGCCCTGGTAAACCCCGAGCGATTTGTGATGGGAGCTTATGCCGGCGGCCAGCCCTGCGGCTTTGTCATGAGTGGGCCGTCAGATGAGAAATACATCCCGGATCAGGATGGCCACCTTTGGGCGCTCTATATTGCTGCGTCGCAACATAAACTGGGAATTGGCCGCCACCTAGTTTATGTTGCAGCGCAGCATTGGTTGGCACAAGGCAGGCATAGCATGACGATTGGTGTATTGGCCGAAAATAAACCAGCACGGGCTTTTTATGAGCGCCTAGGGGCGGAATTGGTGAGGTTTAGCACCTATAACTGGGGTGGTTTCGATCTGCCGGATTGCCTCTACGTTTGGAACGATTTAACAAAGATTGGCAAAATTTGACAATCTTTGCCATTAAAGTATGTTGTTTCCGAGGTGATTCCCTTGGCCACAATGAACATTTCGCTGCCAGACAAGATGCGGGAATGGATAGATCAGCAGGTAGCATCGGGTCGCTACTCAAACGCTTCGGACCTGATGCGCGATCTCATCCGTGATGCCCAAA
>JAYTIG010000003.1:0-6924 GCA_043731995.1 Hyphomicrobiales bacterium | reverse complement strand
TGGCGATCTATGTGATCCCCGGCCCAATCGCTGCAATGCTGCCGCAAAGCTGGCGCGATCGAACCGGCACGGAAATGGAACATGCGATGTCGATGGGGATCACACGCTGTTCGACGACAGATGGCGACAGGGCCATCGGCAGGCTGCTGGCCAATCTGGCGGAAGGCACGCCAGACATGCCTCCCGTTTCAGTGCATGTTTATGAAATTCCCATCATCAATGCCTTCGCGCTGAATGGCGGTCACATCATCGTCACCCGCAAATTGCTCGAAACGGCTGACAAGCCAGAAGAGTTGGCGGGCGTGTTGGCGCATGAGATCGGGCATGTGGCGCACAAGCACCCTGAAACCCAAATGGTGCGGCTTGCTGGCATGCAAGTTCTCACCAGCCTGTTCAGTGGCACCAATGGCGGCAACATGAGCAGCAACATGGTGTTCATGGCGGCCCTGCTCCAGCAAACCCGCAGCACCGAGGCGGAAGCTGATGCCTATGCCCGGGACATGATCGAAAAAGCCCAGATTGACCCTGAGGGCATGAAAAGCTTTTTTGAAAAGCTGCTGAAGATTGAAAAGGAACATGCAAGTGACAGCAAGAGCTTGCATGTGCTGGGAGACTTGCTCTCCACCCATCCCGGAACGGAAGACCGCATCAAGGAAATCGAGCCACTGCCCGCTGGTGTGACACCAAAGCCGGCACTGTCGGATGAGGATTGGAAGGCGCTGAAGAAGATTTGCGGCTAGTGGCATCGACGGTTAAACCAGGAAGCAAGTCCCAAACTTCAATCACTAAAGTCCGTCACCCCGGCGAAGGCTAGGGTCGCGCTTTGGCCAAGTTTGCAGAACGTAATTAAAGCCCAATCCCGGCCTTCGCCGGGATGACGGATGGTAAGTTAATCATCGAGAGCATTAGGCTTCCGCCACCATCTCTTCGCCCGCGTCTTCGCTGATGCGCTCGACCGACACCACATGCTCATCTTCAGCCGTGTTGATGACGATCACGCCCTGGGTTGAGCGGCCAGCCTGCCTGATGTCATGCACAGGGCAGCGGATCACTTGGCCACCATCGGTGACCAGCATGATCTCGTCCTGCTCTACCACCGGGAAGGACGCGACAAGCGGGCCATTGCGCTCATTCACCGCCATGGCGGTGATGCCTTTGCCACCGCGGTTGGTGATGCGGTAATCATAGGTGGACGTCCGCTTGCCGTAGCCATTGGACGAAACCGTCAAGATCACCTGCTCGGCAGCCTGCATTTCGGCAAAGCGTTCGGGCGCGAGTGCGAAGCTTTCTGACGTCTTCTCCTCATCACCATTGCCATTGGCCTCTGCTTCGCCCAAGGCGGCGCGGGATTTCTTGATGAAGGCATAGCGTTCGTCTGGCGTTGCTTCCACGTGTTTGAGGATGGAAAGCGAAATCACTTTGTCATCATCCGTCAGCCTGATTCCGCGCACACCGGTGGAACCGCGCGATTGGAACACGCGCACATCGGTCGCCGCAAAGCGGATGCACTGGCCCTGTGCCGTGGTGAGCAGAATGTCATCCGCATCAGAGCAGGTCTCAACGCCAATGAGCGCGTCACCCTCTTCCAGCTTCATGGCGATCTTGCCATTGCGGTTGATGCTTTCAAAATCCGCCAATTCATTGCGGCGCACATCGCCGGATTTGGTTGCGAAGATGATCTGCAACTTGGCCCAACTGGCTTCATCTTCCGGCATGGGCATGATGGTGGTGATGCGCTCACCCTGATCCAAGGCCAGAAGATTGATCAAGGCTTTGCCACGCGCCTGCGGGTTGCCCATGGGCAAACGCCAGGTCTTCAGCTTGTAGACCATGCCTGCCGAAGAGAAGAACAAAATGGGTGTGTGGGTGTTGGCCACGAACAGCTTGGTGATGAAGTCCTCATCGCGCACTTGAGCACCCGCCCTGCCCTTGCCGCCGCGCTTTTGGGCGCGGTAGGCCGAGAGCGGCACGCGCTTGGCATAGCCAGCGTGAGAAACTGTCACAACCACGTCTTCGCGTTGGATCAGGTCTTCGTCGTCAACCTCGCCTTCATTTTCTTCGATCGCTGTGCGGCGCGGGGTGGCGAAATTGGTTTTGATCTCCGCCAGCTCAGCGCGGATGATGGCCATGACGCGGGTTCGGCTGGAGAGAATTTCCAGATAATCCTTGATTTCTCCGGCCAGCTTTTCCAACTCAGCCGAAATTTCATCAAGGCCCAATTGCGTGAGGCGCTGCAGTCGCAAATCAAGGATGGCGCGGGCCTGTTCATCTGACAAGACATAGGTGCCATCAGCACGCAGCGCGTGGCGCGGGTCTGCGATCAGGGCAATCAGCGGCTCCAACATTTTGGCAGGCCACGCACGGCCCATCAAGGCCGCGCGGGCCTCGGCAGCATCCTTTGAGGCACGGATCAGCTTGATCACTTCATCAATATTGGCCACCGCAATGGCCAGGCCGACCAGGACATGTGCGCGTTCACGCGCCTTGCGCAGGCTGAACTTGGTGCGCCGCGTAATCACTTCTTCACGGAAAGTGACGAAGGCCTTCAGCAGATCGAGCAGTGTGAGCTGCTCTGGCTTGCCGCGTGAAAGGGCAATGTTGTTGACGCTGAAGGAACTTTGCAGCGCCGAGAAACGCCAGAGCTGATTGAGGATCACTTCGGCCTCAGCATCGCGGCGCAGTTCGATCACCACGCGCATGCCTTCGCGCGAGCTTTCGTCGCGGATGTCTGAAATGCCTTCGATGGTTTTGTCGCGCACCAGTTCCGCGATCTTTTCCACCATATGGGCCTTGTTGACCTGATATGGGATCTCGGTGACCACAAGGGCCATGCGGTCCTTGCGGATTTCCTGAACTTCAACCCTGCTGCGCAAAACAATGGAACCACGCCCTGTGGCAAAGGCACTCTTGATGCCAGCGCGGCCGAGTATGATGCCCCCGGTGGGGAAATCCGGCCCGGGGATCAATGGCAGCAGTTGTTCCAGCGTGATCGAGGGGTTGTCCATCAGCGCCAGCGTGGCATCAATCACTTCGCCCAGATTGTGCGGAGCCATGTTGGTGGCCATGCCCACGGCAATGCCGCCAGCACCATTGACCAGAAGGTTTGGATATTTGGCGGGAAGAACCACCGGTTCCTGCCGCTCGCCATCATAGTTGGGTTGGAAGTCAACGGTGTCGCTATCAATATCGTCAAGTAGCGGCATGGCCGCCTTGTGAAGCCGACTTTCGGTATAGCGCATCGCTGCAGGCGGATCGCCATCGACCGAGCCGAAGTTGCCCTGCCCGTCAATCAGCGGCAGACGCAGCGAGAAATCCTGCGCCATGCGCACCAATGCGTCATAGATCGCGCTGTCACCATGCGGGTGATACTTACCCATCACGTCGCCGACGGTGCTGGCGGACTTGGTGTATTTCTTGTCGGGGGTGCGGCCGCCCTCGTTCATTGCAAACAAAATGCGCCGGTGCACGGGCTTCAAGCCATCGCGCACATCAGGCAGTGCGCGCGAGACAATGACGCTCATCGCATAGGCGAGATAACTTTTGCGCATCTCCTCTTCAATGGAGATGGGCGAAATCTCATGCGGATTCGCGGGCGGCAGGCCCTTGTTGTCTTTGTTGTCGTCGGCCACTTTTCGGTGAAAACCCTGTGTCTTGCTGCACCCGGAAATGTCTGGCCACGATGACAGAATCGCGGCCCCACAGGGCACAGGAATGCTTAGGCTTTTTGGGGCCTCACAGCAATGAAAAGCCTGCGAAAATCAAAGGGTTTTTGGCCGCTAGAAACGGATTGTAAAACTATCGCCGCGGAGCATATTGCCATCGCGCGTCAGGGTCGAACAATAGGGCTTGTGATTGAGAAGGTGCTTGAACACAACACAAGCCTTGGTGCCGGAAACGGTCCAGTGCCCGGTATCCTTTTCGCCCTTGTTGGTGGTCACGGATATGCCGCCGCCTGCCTTCAGAACCACCAGAGCTTTTACGCTGTCGGCCACGCTGATATTGTAAGTGCCGGGGGCGAGCTTTTTGATCTCGGCCGCGCTCATCGGATCGGCCAAGGCCTGGCCCGCAACCGCAAAACTAAATAGGCAAATGGTGAGGAATAAGCCGCGTCCCGATTTCATGTGCATTCTCCTGAATGGCCACGTTGGTATCAAGCGTGCCATTGCGCATTACATACAATCGCGGATGGCATTTTCAAGGCCGATGCCCCAAAGACAAAACTCCGGCCGTGATGATCAGTTCAAGGCCGGAGTTTTATGGAGCAGCGACTAGATCGTGAATCAGATGGGTTTGATCGTCAGGCCATCGCCAACCAAGGCGCCATTCTGGCTGGACAGTGCTGAACATTTCATCTGCCCGCCCAGCCATTTGGACCAGGAAATGCAGAGGCGATCTCCGGCAATATGCCATTGGCCCGTATCATGTTGGCCACCTGCATCGCCGGTGATCCGGCCACTGCTGTAAAGCCTCACGCTGAGGGATACAACGTCCATCACCGCCACTTCATAGGCACCGGGAGCTAGCCCTCTCAGTTGGTTTGCCGAAAGTTTGGCCTCGCCCGCATAGGCCCCCAGGAGGGGCAAAGATGCGAACAGGGCGCAAGCCAAAAACAATTTGCGCATTTGAGTCGTCCTTGAATGATTATGTTGCAGTGCAACAACAGTCAAAGATGGGCCAAATTAAGGCTTCCAGATCAACTTGCTGTATTTGATCACGGTGATCGGGTTTTCCTTGTCGTCATAGGTGGGATCAACTGCATAATCTTTCAGGACAAATTGGCCGTCTTCAAACATCCAGGTGCCGCTGGACGAGGCATCACCCAGCCCGCGCCATTTGGCAAATTCGCTGATTGAATTGGATTTGGGGTCAAACTCGGCATTGGTGAGTTCAGACGAGGCGGTGAAGCCTTTGAAGTTCATGGATTTGAGTTTGGCATTGTCCTGGTCGGCATAGGTATAGTCAAACTGTGGGGCGGCGAAGCTCACCCGCTGCAGGCCAAGTGCTCCACCATCAAGATAGAACACGTTGTTTTCGTTATAGGCCGCCATCATGCAGCTGAAGGCGTAGAGCGTGGCCTTGTTCTCAGGCTGGCCCGGCGTGGCGTCTTTGGCCTTGTATTAGATCACATAGACCTGCGGCTCGTTCAGGCCCGCCATGGTATCGGCCACCTTGTCGCATTCGCCTTTGGCATCGGCGATGAATTTCGCCTTGGCGGTTTCAGCGGTTGAGGCGGTGTTGCCCTCATCTGCGGGCGCATCACCGCATTTGGGCAAGCTGTAGCGAACAAAATCATCCTCTTTGATCGGCTTCAACTTAGCACTTTGGATTTGGAGGGGCGTGAAGGGTGGCTCCTGAATTCCCCCATTCACTTGCCGCAGCACATAGCAGCCAGCGAAATAGCTGAGCTTGCCGTTTTGATCTTTGGCGCGGATGGCCGTCGGCACGTTGAAGAAGGTGGAACCCGCCGCGCCATCACCGGAAATGTCTCCCGTCAACACATCGACATGACCGGTGTCTTCAAAGCCTTTGCTGTAAGTATCAAAATCTTTGGCCGGAGCGTCACCATAATAGCTCCAGGCACGGGCATAGTCGTGCATGTTGATGGCGTTGTAGAGCGAACGAACGAGGCTCTCAGCATCTGAGCGGTTGTCGAGATAGGCATCATCCGCATGGGCAGAGTTTACACCCAGCGCCGCTGCCACCAAGACCATCGACAAAAGGCACTTCATTACTGCATCTCCCAAATCCCGAAGCCACCTCAAACTCCGTCACCCCTGCGAAGGCAGGGGTCCAGCTTGGTCCAGGTTCAAAACTTGTCATCAAAGCTGGATCCCCGCCTTCGCGGGGATGACGATCATAAAGTTGACGATACTGAAAAATGCCACGGGCGCAAAGAAGTCTGGAATTCAAATCTTCGGAAACCTGCCCTGCCGCTGCCGCTCTTTGCGAAGTGCGGTAAAGGCCCACCAATTCAGGGCCTCGCTTGTCCGCGCTTGATGAATGGCGGCGGCGAAAGTGTCATGCACGCAAGGATCCTGCCTTGCGCCTGTGATCAGGGAAAGGCGGGTATAAAGCTCATCAGCATCTTGTTCGGCCAATTGCGAAATACTTGTCACGCCCAGCAATTTGAAATCCGCCAGCATGGCCGTGCCGATGTTGCGCAACGCGCCCAGCGTGGCAGGAGGTGCGAGCCTCTGTGCCAGTTTCACTCTGGCTTGTGGCATACGGCCTCGATGTTGTTGCCATCAGGGTCAAAAACAAATGCGCCATAGTAACTGGGGTGATATTCCGTGCGGATGCCAGGCTTGCCATTGTCTGTGCCACCTGCAGCCATCGCCGCCTTGTAAAAGGCATCAACCTCAGCCCGGTTCTGTGCAGCAAAAGCGATGTGAAGGCCCGTCTGCGCCTTTTTGCCGTCGCCTAGCCAAAAGTCCGGCTTGCCGTCGCGGCCCAAGCCGGAATAATTGGCACCTCCGGTATATTCCTTCGGCACTTCCATCACCACGCTGATGCCCAATGGCGCCAGGCTCACGCGATAGAATTCAATCGACTTGGCGAAGTCGGAAACTGAAATTCCCATATGATCGAGAATCAAAACGGAACCTCGTCATCAAGGTCGCGCGCGAAGCTTTGCTTGGGGCTTGATGTGCGCGGGCGTTCCATCGGGCTGGTAGCGCCGAAATCATCGCCGCCGCCATAAGAAGCACCGCCTGCCTCACCCGTGCCCGGCTTGCCGCCCAGCATGGTGAGTTCGCCGCGGAAATTCTGCAGCACAACTTCGGTGGAATATTTCTCCACGCCATCCTTGTCGGTGTATTTGCGGGTTTGAAGCTGGCCTTCCACATAAACCGTGGAGCCCTTCTTCAGATATTGCTCAGCCACCTTGGCGAGGTTTTCATTGAAGATCACCACGCGGTGCCATTC
>JAYTIG010000002.1:0-2621 GCA_043731995.1 Hyphomicrobiales bacterium | reverse complement strand
TTCAGGCCGAGGGCTTTCAAATCCTGCGCCATCTGGCGGCCATGGCGGGCCATCCACAAAGTGTGCCAGGCCAGCATGATGACGGCGAGGATCAAGATGGATGCGTTGAGCAGTTCTGTTCCGAAGCCGCCAAAAAATTCTGTGATGCGCCCGGCGAAGTACGCGACCACCAACGAAGCCGCCGCACCTGCTGCCACGCCGCCCCAGATATAACTGAGGGCCTTGGGCGCATGGCCCAAAGCTGCGGCCACGATGCCAATGGCAAGGCCGGCTTCAAATACCTCACGAAAAACAATGACGAGCGTTGCAAACATTATTTGATCACTATCTGACCCTTTGCCACATCCTCATGTGGCTCGTCGACGCAGTCATAAATGCCGGGCTTGGGATTCAGCACACGCGCCAGAATGGTGCCGCTCGCAACAACCGGCTTTTCAACCTTCAGGCCCTTGCATTCAAGTTCTGCCGCTGCGTTATTGGTGTTGGTAAATTTGATGGTGAAATTGCCTTTGGCCTCAACATTGAGAACCGGCGGATCAAAATTGGTTCCATTCAACTTCCACTCTACAACGGCATCTTCTGCGAGGGCTGGAGCGCAAAGGGCCACCAGCATGGAGATCGTCATCAATGTTTTCACAGGTCACCTTTCTAATTCCGAGTAATGTAGTCGGGTTATTCCTGACTGGATAAGTCGGGAATTTGCATGAGTCAAGCAAGTTTCAATAATTGTAGCTTTGCGCGCAGGGGCCTTCTTGTTATGCGGGGCCCATGGCAGGCACGGACCACAGGCAGAAAAGAGAATTCGGGCCCACGCCCTCAGTGCTGTTGGTGAACCCACAGCTGGGCGAGAATATTGGCATGGCCGCACGGGCCATGGCCAATTTTGGCTTGATGGATTTGATTCTGGTTGACGCGCGCGAGGGCTGGGACAAGGAAAAAGCCTTGGCCGCTGCTTCCGGCGCCGCCGACACTGTTGCAGCCGCAAAGGAAGAGCCTGTGCTGGCCGGGGCATTGAAGCCATTCAACTATGTCTATGCCACCACGGCCCGGCCACGCGGCATGACCAAGGATGTGATGACGCCGGAGCAGGCGAGTGCCGACATGCACGCCCGCATCAAGCGCGGCGAAAAAATAGCCATCCTATTCGGGCGCGAGAGATATGGCTTGACCAATGAAGAAGTATCCTTGGCGGACATGATCATCACCGCACCCGTGAACCCGGCCTATGCTTCGCTGAATATTGCACAGGCGGTTTTGCTGGTGGGTTATGAGTGGTTCAAGCCCACGGCAAATTCGCTCGGCATGGAAACACAGGAGCTGCCCGCGCTAGAGGGACCAGGGTTACAGATGCCTTCCACACGGCCTGCCACCAAGGAAGAGCTGTTCGGCTTTTATGAGCACCTGGAAAGTGAATTGGCCGCGGCAGGGTTTTTCAAAACTGAAGACAAGCGCCCCGGCATGATTCGCAACATGCGAAACCTTTTTGCACGCACACAGCCTACCGAACAGGAAGTGCGTTCGTTGCGCGGCATAGTATCATCGCTGACCCGCACTCATGAGCTGCGCAAAATGAAGAGGGGCGAATGACCAAGCCACGCATCCTGCTTTTTGATTCTGGCATGGGCGGGCTGACGGTGGCACGCGCTGTTGCCAAGCAGTTGCCTGATGCGCATTTGATCTATTCTGCCGACAATGCCGGCTTTCCCTACGGTGCGTGGAAAGAGAAGCCTTTGGTGGAGCGCATCCGCAAGGTGGCGGGCGCTTTGATCGCCAGGGCGAAGCCCGATATTGTGGTGGTGGCCTGCAACACCGCTTCCACAATTGCCATTGCGGATTTGCGCGCCTCGTTCAAAGTTCCGTTTGTGGGCACGGTGCCGGCCATCAAGCCAGCGGCGGCGCAGACGAAATCCGGCATCATTGGTGTGCTAGCAACGCCGGGCACGGTGAACCGCGAATATACCCATTCGCTCATCCACACCTATGCCTATCACTGCAAAGTGTTCCTCCACGGCGCACCTCGGCTGGCTGAAATCGCTGAACAAAAACTGCGCGGCCATGCAGTGGACATGGCGGAACTGGCAGATGAAGTGGCGCCTGTGTTCCGCAAGCGCGATGGGGGGCGCACGGATGTTGTGGTGTTGGGCTGCACGCACTACCCGCTACTCACCGAAGAGATTGCCAAGGTGGCACCTTGGGATGTGATCTATATCGACCCCGCACCTGCCATTGCCAGGCGTGTTGCCGATGTGGCGGAAGAAACGGTTCTCAGGGGGCCTGATGCGAATGTGCCAGCCCATGGCACGGTGTTGCTTACGGCGGCGCGCAGCGAAAGCTCAGAAACCCTGGCGGCCTATTCCGCGATGGGCTTTCCCAAGCACGAGATCATTGACTTGCCGGTTTGACATTCCTGCCAGACTTAGCTATCAGCCGCCCACTTAGCGGGTTCCGCCCGCTTTTTGCTTGCCCGTGGGATTTGTTCCCTGTCGGCCCGAAAGGGAAGAGGAGGGTGGGCTCCAACCAATCGGTTGGGGCTGTAAAGATCGCAATTCTGCGCCTTTGCGCCTCAGCCCAATTTTGAGAGCTGTAAATGACAAAGCGTTTAAACGCCAAATACAAACTTG
>JAYTIG010000001.1:0-6959 GCA_043731995.1 Hyphomicrobiales bacterium | reverse complement strand
GTTATCACACCCGCCAACCACGCCCGGAATGTGCCTACACCTACTATCCAACTTCTGTTGAACTTGCCCGCAATAGCGACTTCCTGGTGGTTATCGTGCCCGGCGGGTCAGCCACAGACAAGCTGGTGGATGTCAAGATGCTCACCGCCTTGGGGCCCAAAGGCTTTCTCATCAACGTGGCACGCGGTTCGGTGGTTGACGAAGAAGCCTTGCTGGCTGCGCTCGAAAAAAAGACCATCGCTGGCGCGGCACTCGATGTTTTCTGGAATGAACCCAATATCAATCCTCGTTTCTTCAAGCTTGAGAATGTGGTTCTCCACCCGCATGGCGGCAGTGGCACTGTGGAAACACGCGCCGCGATGGGCAAATTGGTACGCGATAACCTAGTCGCACACTTCGCTGGCAAACCGCTGCTCACTCCCGTGCCATAGACTTGAGCTGCGAAGCTTTGGCCACGGGGCTTGGCTGGCCAGCATCACAGCAAAGCCGAATGGAAAACAATTTCAACTTGCGGGTTTCGACCCAAGGCTCATTCAGCTACGTTAGATTCTGCCCTGTTTCAAATTATTTACCCGGTTCGAATTGCAATCGTGAAGAAGCGAGCAATTCCAGTCAATTCATTTCCGAAAGACCAAGAATGTTTCTGGCTTCGCGCCATGACGCGACAGGACGCTCGTGCTTCTCACAAATCTCCACCGCCCGCCGCACCAGTGCGGCGTTAGAAGGCGCCAAGGTGTTCTTGTCCAAGCGCACATTGTCTTCCATGCCAGTGCGCGTGTGGCCGCCTTTGGCGATCGACCACTCATTGATGATGAGTTGTGCCGGGCCAATGCCAGCGGCACACCATTGGGCATCAGGCGCCAGGCGCTTCAAGGTCTCAATGTAGAAGTCCAAGATGCGTTCATCCGCTGGCATGGCATTCTTCACACCCATGACGAATTGCATACAGAGCGGGCCATTCAGGCGGCCATCCTTCTGCATGGCAGCGGCTTGCACGATGTGTGAGAGATCAAAGCATTCAATTTCCGGCTTGATGTTGTGGCGAATCATCTCCGCAGCAAGCCAATTGACTAGGTCAGGCGGGTTTTCATAGACGCGCGTTGGGAAGTTGTTGGAGCCGACAGAAAGCGAGGCCATATCTGGCTTCAAGGGCAGCATGCCACCACGCGCCGCGCCAGCACCAGACCGGCCGCCAGTTGAAAACTGGATGATCATGCCCGGGCAATGTCTTTGCAGCCCTTCCTTCAGCCGCGCAAAACGCTCGGGATCAGACGTCGGCTTTCCCGCATCATCGCGCACGTGGCAATGCGCGATGGTGGCGCCTGCCTCGAAAGCGTCCTGCGTGCTTTCAATCTGTTCAGCCACGGAGATTGGAACATTGGGATTGTTCTCTTTGGTCGGCAGCGAGCCGGTGATGGCCACGCAAATGATACAAGGTTGACTCATTTCGACTTGCTCAACACGAAATTCCACTCCACCTCGCGAAATGGGTTCGGCATGCCAAGAGCCTCCGCACGGGCCTGATCATTGGTCTGTTTGAAATCCGCAATCAGGCTCTCCTTCACGCCAAACACGGCATCATCCTTCAACCACGGGCAATCCGGTGTGAAGATATGGGTGACCAAGGTTTCATAGCCGGGGGCGGACACGATGAAATGCAAATGCGCCGGACGGTTGGGATTGCGGTCCAATGACTTGAGCATGTTGCCTACCGTACCATCAAACGGGATCGGATAGTAACGTGGATAAGCTGAGCGAAAATAATAGTCGCCATGATCGTCTGCCGTGAAAATGCCGCGCAGGTTCATATCCGGCTGGATGCCTTTTTGCTGTACGTCATAGAAGCCATCTTCATTGGCTTGCCACACGTCAAGCGAGGCACCTGGAATTGGCTTGCCCTTCACATTGGTTACACGGCCACGCACCCACACGGGTTCGCCCTTGCCATCAAGGCAGATGTTGGCGCCATTCTCATAGCGTGGCGCGTGCGATACATGAAAGGGGCCGAGCACGGTCGATTCCGTTTCGCCCGCGTCTTTATTGTTGTTAAGCGTTTCGACCAGCATCGAAACGCCAAGCGTGTCGGAGAGAAGGATGTATTCTTGCCGCCAGTCAGTGCAGAGCTGGCCTGTCTTGGTCAGAAAATTGATCCCATACATCCACTCTTCCATGCTGGGCTTGGTTTCCTTGATGAAGGCATGAAGATGCTTCACCAAAGAATCCACCAGGAATTTGACGCGCTTGTTGGCCTTGGGGCCAGCGCGGTCCTGAACAACCTTCACGGAATCCTTGACCGTGAAATAGTATTTTTGTTTGGCCTTGGCCGTCTTCGATGGTTTCCGGAATGCCGCTTCTTTCCGTGCTGCTTTGGCCATGGTCATACTCCCAGAATCTTTCGCAATGCTGTCGTAAGGTCTTTCGACGGCGACTTGCCCAGGCTTTCTGCGCGCCATGCAACATGATGATCAGGCCGCACAAGCAGGCAACCGCTATCACTGATTTCACGCGCATGGGCCCAATCGCCAACATGATCTTCATAGTCGCGGCGTGGGCCGATCACGCAGGTTGCGATTTCAATGCCAAGCTCTTTGCCCAAAGTCCGGGCTGCCTTCACCCACTCATCGCCACCAATGCCGGTCAAAATAGTAAACCTGCCCTTGCCCGTAATGTCGAGTGTGGAGTGCTGCTTGCCCTGGCCGTCAAACACCCAGACATGTGGCAGCCGGGCACCGGGCCAAGTGGTGGGTGCATAATGCAATTCCCTGTCCCTCTCGAATGCGGGCTCAATTTGACCGTCGGTGACTGCCGCACTCGAAACGTAGCGCTGGTTCATTTCAACGCCGTGGCAATCGAACTCGTATTTCTTGAATTCAATGGCCTTGCGCAGCGCCTCGCGCTGCTTTTCTGCCGCCGGTGTGGCATCGCAGCGGGCATCCATATTGTGGCGGATCTTGTCGTGGTCCACGCCGCCATCCATGCCCAGCGCTTCAAAGATTGGGCCAAATTCGCCAATCGACTTGTTGGCGCGCGTGACAATCTGCTTGGCAATGGGGGCACGTTCTTGCGAATAGGTCTCGAGCAACTTCGGCGAGGCCACACCCTTGACAACCAGCGCCAGCTTCCATGCCAGATTGAATGCATCTTGAATTGAAGTGTTGGAGCCCAGGCCATTGGATGGCGGGTGCCGATGCGCCGCGTCACCCATGATGAACACGCGGTCTTTCTGCATGTGCGTGGCATACATGTTGTTGACAGTCCAAGTGTTGGCGGAGATCAATTCAATCTCCAGCGATGGATCACCCACCAACTGGCGGGCCACATGTGTTGCCATTGCGGCATCAACAACGGGTGCCGGCTTTGAAATGTCATAGCCCCAGACGATCAACCACTCATTCCAGGGCCGCACCATGCGCACCAGCCCCATGCCAATGCCACCCACATCCGCACCGGGCTGCATCACCCAATAGAGAACCGACGGGCGATGGGCCACATATTTGGAAAGATCGGCACGGAACAGGATGTTCATCGAACCGCCCAAACCCATCTTGCCATCGAAGGGCAGCTTCTCTTGTTCAGCAACAAGCGAATTGCCGCCATCCGCACCTACCAGGTATTTGGCCCGCACAGTGAAGTTCTTGTCAGTCAACCGATCTTTGACCGTGACATTCACGCCGTCTTTATCCTGCACATGCGAAAGATATTCGCAAGACATGCGCGCCTGCGCGCCCCGCGAACAGGCTGTCTTGAACAGCAGTGGTTCCATGAAGGTTTGTGGCAGATCATCCATCTGGCACGGCGAAGACAGTTGATGTTCGGCGCGTGACAAGGGATGCTTGCCCCAACTCTTCATGCGGCCCAGTTCTTCGCCAGCCAGGCTTTCGCAGAAGACATTCTCACCCATCAGATCTTGTTCGGTGGCGTGCATATAGGCTTCGTCTTCAACTTCGCGCCCCAGATCACGCAACACTTCCATGCAGCGCTGATTGGTAATGTGGGCACGCGGCGTGTTGGCCAGCCAGCGATAGCGATTGATGATGAATGTGTTGATGCCAGAGCTCGCGAGCAAAGCCGCAGTGGCAGCGCCCGCCGGGCCAGTGCCCACAATCATCACGTCTGTGGTGATATCTGCCATGTTCTTCTCCATTCAGTGTTCCGGCCTGCGGCCATGAAAAGCGTCGTCAAGCAATTGGCGGATTGCACCGCGTTCAATGGGTGTGGGGTTGTAATAGGGATTGGCGGCGGCAATATCGGCCGCCTTGTCGAGGTCGGATTCCAGCATGCCGATTTCTCTCAGCGTCAAGGGTGCGCTCAAACTCTTGGCGAGATCATAAAGCCCGGATGCAGCTGATTTTGTGCCGAGCGCACGCGCGATGCGGGCCATGGCATCAGGCGACCCCGGTGCATTATAGGCCGTGGCATGGGGCAGGATCACCGTGTGCGTCTCGGCATGGGGCAGATCAAACGTGCCGCCCAACACGTGGCAAAGTTTGTGGTGCAGCGCCATGGCTGCACTTCCCAGCACTGTGCCACACAGCCACGCACCATAAAGAGCCTCGTCATGGCCTGCCCTGCCCTTTGGCAAGGCATGGGCCAAAGCGCGAATGCCCTCTTCGGCCATCAGGGAGACAATCGGGTTGCCATCCACCGCATAGAGCCCTTCCACCGCATGGGCGATGGCATTCATGCCGGAGGTGGCAGCGAAATTGTCGGGCAGCGTGTCCAGCAGATCAGGATCATAGATCACGGCTTCGGGCTGTATCTTGGCATCGCGCTTGGTGGTTTTAGCGCCGCCTTCGGTTTCGCCGAGAATATTTGTCATCTCCGAGCCGGCATAAGACGTTGGGATAACGAGCTGCGGCAAGTCGGTGCGAAGGGCTATTGCCTTGCCAAGACCGGTAGATGATCCGCCGCCCAGCGCAATGGTGCCGTCACAGCCTCGCGCTTGTAGAACCGCCATAGCCTCCTGCGTGACATGCACGGGCGTGTGCATGGCAGCACCTGCGAAGCCAAATCCTCCGGTGGCTCCCAAGATGATGTTTCCAGATGCGGCTTGATGTTTGGTGGTGATCACCAACGGGCACTTCATCCCCAAGCGCATTGCTTCTGCGGCGGCCTGCGCGATTTTTCCGCGCCCGAAGATAACGCGGGTTGGCAGTGCTGAATAGACAAACGGGTCCATGATCAAAAGCCCACCCTGTCTCCACCTTTCAATGCCAGAATTTCGCGCGCTTCCTTGGGCGTTGCAATTTCAAGACCCAATTCTTCGACAATAGTACGGATCTTGCGTACTTGTTCAGCATTGCTGGTGGCGAGCTTGCCGCGCCCGATATAGAGCGAGTCTTCCAGCCCCACGCGCACGTTGCCGCCCATCATGGCAGCCTGTGTGCAAAATGGAATTTGGTGCTTGCCGGCCGCGAGGACAGACCAGCGATAGTCACTGCCGAATAGCTTGTCGGCCGTTTCCTTCATGAACATCAGGTTTCGCATATCGGCACCAATGCCACCAAGAATACCGAAAATCATCTGCACGAAGAAAGGCGGCCTTAGCAGGCCCTTGTCCACGAAATGGGCCAGATTGTAGAGATGGCCCACGTCATAGCATTCATGTTCAAAGCGCGTGCCGTGCGCTTCACCCAAATCTTTCAGAATGCGCGCAATGTCTTTGAATGTGTTGCGGAAAATGAAATCATCTGTGCCCCGCAAATAGGGCTCTTCCCAATCGTGTTTCCAGTCCTTGTAACGGTCTGCTAGTCCAAAGATGGCGAAATTCATCGACCCCATGTTGAGCGAACACATCTCAGGTTTGGCCTGCAGTGGTGCGGCGAGACGCTGATCCACAGTCATGTTTAAGCCACCGCCCGTGGTGATGTTGATGACAGCATCACAGTTCTGCTTGATGCGCGGCAGGAACTGCATGAACACTTCAGGATCCGGCGTGGGCTTGCCGGTTTGCGGATCACGCGCGTGGAGATGAATGATTGCAGCACCCGCCTTGGCGGCCTCGATGGACTGCGTGGCGATTTCATCGGGCGTGATGGGAAGATGTGGCGACATCGTGGGCGTGTGAATGCCCCCCGTGATCGCTACAGATATGATGACCTTGCCTGCCATGATCACTCCTTGATGTTGACGTGGTAGCCTGTCGGAAACAACGAGATATTGAATTTTTCGCGCACAAAGCCCCAAACACCCTTGGGTGCAAGAAGCATGATCACAATGGCAAGCGCGCCCAGGATCATCAGATATATACTGCCCTGATCGGCGAGGAATTCGCGCAAGAGAAAATAGATCAATGTTCCCACAATGGGGCCCTCGATGGTTCCGATGCCACCGATGACCACAATGAAGATTACAAATGCCGTCCAGTCATTCACACTGAAGGCGGCATCAGGCGAGATCCGGATCTTCTGCAAAGAAATCAGCGTTCCCACCATTCCGGTCAAGCCCGCAACGATCACATAGACAGCAAATTTCACACGTTCGATGCGGATGCCGAGGCTGACTGAGGCTGTCTCATTGTCGCGGATTGCCGTGAGAGCAAGGCCGAGCCGAGAGCGCAGCAAACTGTAGACCAGCGCCAGTGTGCCAATTCCCAAGGCCAAAGCCAACCAATAGATGGTGGCCTCGCGCCAGAATTTGCTGGAGGCGAACATTTGCATCGTTGCAGTCGGAAGGCTGATGCCTGAGCCGCCGCCCAAAACCGCGAGCTGCGCGAACAGCAGGCGGAAGACTTCCGCCATCACCCATGTGCCAATCGCAAAGTAGGCACCCTGCAGGCGAAAGACGAGTTTTGCCACGGGCAGCGCCACAACCGCAGACACAATGCCCGCAATGGGGACGGCATAGAGTGGGTTCCAACCCGCCAGCACCGCCAGCGAGAACAGCACATAGGCCCCAAGCCCGACATAGGCCTGCTGGCCCACGGAGACGAGCCCCGTGTAGCCCGCCAACAGATTCCA